>JACQFK010000405.1 GCA_016200125.1 Planctomycetota bacterium | reverse complement strand
ACTTCTTCCGCGTCGCCGGTGATCTCCACTTTCAGTTCGCCCCCTCCGGGCATGGCCGCATAGGCATTGGTCGCCAGGTTGGTCAGCACCTGGGCGATCTGGTCGCGGTCGAGGTCGGCATTGGGGTCCGCCAGCCGGCAATCGACCTCCACCGCCACCTTCTCAGGGGCGGGCAGGGCCCTCAGGGTGTCGCGCACCAGGGCCTCTACGTCCACCGGCTCGCGGACCACCCGGTTCTGGCGGGCGAAGTGCAGCAGGCCGGCGACGATCTTCTTGCACCGGTCGGCCTCGGTGGCGATCAATTCCAGATCTTCGCGCCCCGGCGCATCCGGCGACGCCTCCTCGGCCAGCAGGTGGGCGTACATCAGGACCACCCCGAGCGGATTGTTGATCTCGTGGGCGATGCCGGCGGCGAGCGTGCCGGTGGCGGAGAGCCGCTGGGCGGCGAAGAGGCGCCGTTCGGTCTGGTGGATGCGGCCCTGCGCCGTCTGGATGTCCTTCTGCAGGCGGCCGTGATAGTCGGAGATCTTGTCGAGCATGAGGTTGAAGGCGCGGATCATCCGGCCCATCTCGTCGTAGGTCTCGCCCTCGGCGATCTTCTTGGTGAAGTCCCCCTGGGCCACGCGGTTGGAGGCCTCGACGAGGCTGCCCAGCGGGCGGAGGACAAGGCGGTTGGTGAAGATGACGGTGTTGAGGAGGAGAAGCGCCGTGCCCAGGGCCATCACGGTCATGATGCCCTTGAGGGCGCGGGCGATCTCGATGCCCGGGCCGGCGGCGCCGCGCACGTCGAGCCGCGCGGCGAAGCGCTCCCCCTGGGCGGTCTGGATCGGCACGTAGAGGCGGCTCCCGCCCGGCTCGACGAGGACCTCGTTCAGGGCCGTCCGCAGCTTCGCCTCTTCGGCGGCGAGGATCCTCTCCGGCTCCTGCTCGCTGGAAATCATCACCCGGAGCCCGCCCTCCTTACGCCCCACGATCGTCCATCCCGAGATCATCTCGGACAGCGCCAGCTTGCGCGACAGCTCCGCCCAGGCGTCCTCGGTCCAGGCCGGGAACGGCGCCGTCCAGGTCCGCACCAGGTCGCCCACGACGCGAGCCGTCAGGTCGGCGCTGCGGCCCGCCTCCGCGTCGGCCCTCGCCTTCGCATCCAGGAGCAGGTTCAGGGTGAGCAGGCCGAAGACGAGGAACAGGAACACAAAGATCGACAACACCATCTTGGTGCGAAGGGACATCGCGCACCCGCCTTACGCCACCCTATAAAAGAGAAGGCACCCCTGTTCCCCGGGGTGCCTTCGTGAACTCTCCGTCGGACGATCAATCACCGTGTTCGGCGCTCTTCCCTTTCTCCTCTTATCTCTTCTGCCCGATGCCTTCGAGCAGGCTGATCAGCGGGAGGAACAGGGCGACGACGATGAAGCCGACCGTGAAGCCCAGGCCCACGATCAGGATCGGTTCCATGACGCTCATGAGCGCGCTCACCGCGGCGTCCACTTCCGCGTCGTAGTTGTCGGCGATCTTGAGGAGCATCTTGTCGAGTTCGCCGGTCTCCTCGCCGACGTCGATCATGTTGATGACGATGTCGTCGAAGACGCCGCAGGCCGCCAGGGGCTCGGCGATCGACTCGCCTTCGCGGATCGAATCGTGGACGGTGCCGATCGCGTTGGAGACCACCTCGTTGCCGGTGGCGTTCTTGACGATCGCCAGGGCCTCGAGGATCGGCACGCCCGACTGGAGCAGCGTGCCCAGCGTGCGGCAGAAGCGCGAGATCACGGACTTCTTGATGATGGGCCCGATGAGGGGCGCGTTCAGCTTGAGCCGGTCGATCGTGATGCGCCCGCCCTTGGTCCGTCCCCAGAACTTGATCAGGATCAAGGAGACCACCGGGATGCCGAAGATGCAGGCCAGGCCGATCGTGGACTTGATGAAGTCCGAGATGCCCATCAGCATGAGCGTCAGGCCGGGCATCGGGACCTTGACCTGCCGGAACACGTCCTGGAACTTCGGGACGATGAAGGTCATGATCGCGAGCACGACGGCGATGGCGATCGTGATGACGACGGCCGGATAGATCGACGCGCCGATGATCTTGCGCTTCAAGGCCTCCATGCGCTCCATGAAGCTCGCGAGGCGCTGGAGGATCACGTCGAGCACGCCGCCGGCCTCGCCGGCCTTCACCATGTTGACGTAGAGCTTGTCGAAGGTCTTCGGGTGCTTGGCCAGCGCCTCGGAGAAGGAGGAGCCGGTCTCGACGTCCTCGGAGACCTCGATGACGATGTTCTTGAGGAGGCCGGGCTTCTGCTGGTTGCCCAGGATCTTGAGGCTGCGGACGATGGGCAGGCCGGCGTCCATGAGCACCGACAGCTGCTGGGTGAACTGGGTGAGCTGCTTGTGCTTGACGCGGCCGGCGAGGAAGAGGCCCTTCTTGGCGCTCCGGCCGCCCGTGGGCATGGCCGAGACGGGCGGGGGCGCGGCGGCGCGCTGGGTGCCCGGCGGCGGCGTGGCGGTGGCGGCGGCCGTGGGAGCCGGCTCGGGAGCGGCGCCCGCCTTCTCCTTCACGTTCATGGGCTTGTAGCCCTTGGACTTCAGCTTGGCGATGGCGTCGTTGGCGCTCGGCGCGTCAATGTCGGTCTTGATGCGCTTACCCTTGCCATCCATCGCCTCGACGGTGAAAGTGGGCATACAGCCTCCTACCTAAGAGCTACGCCCCGCCCGTAGGGGATGGAGAACCCCCAGCCGTGGGTAAAATTCTATCCCGCCCCCCCGGCGGATTTCAACCCTTTTGCCCCGGCGCCGTTCACTATTGAACCGCCCCCCCCCCGCCCGCTTCCCCCTGTGATTGGACGCCGGACTCAGGCCGTGAACAGCGTTTCCCGGACCACTTCCTCGATCGTCGTGTGGCCGTCGAAAATCCCCAGGAGGCCCGATTCGCGCAGCGTCCGCATGCCCTGCTCGCGGGAGATGTGCCGGAGCTGCTCCGTGGAAGCCTGCTTCATGATCAGCTCCTTGACCCGGTCCGTCAGGAGCATCATCTCGAAGATCGCCATGCGGCCCCGGTACCCGGTGTTGTTGCAGTTCGTGCAGCCCTTGCCGAAGCAGAATTTCTTTCCGCGCACGTCGTTCGGCGTCAGGCCGAGCTCCATCAGCATCTCCTCCGTCGGCGCGATCTCCGTCTTGCACTTCGTGCAGATCTTGCGGACGAGGCGCTGGGCGACGATCGCCTCCATCGAGGCGCAGATGAGGAAGGGCTCCACCCCCAGGTCCAGGAGACGGGTGATCGCGCTGGGGGCGTCGTTCGTGTGCAGCGTGGAGAAGACCAGGTGGCCGGTCAGCGCGGCCTCGACGGCGATCTGCGCCGTCTCCAGGTCGCGCACCTCGCCGACCAGGATCGTGTCCGGGTCCTGGCGCAGGATCGACCGGAGCAGGCTCGCGTAGGTGACCTTGATGTCCTCGTTCACCTGGCACTGGATGATGCCGTCCAGGTCGTATTCGACGGGGTCCTCGGTGGTGATGATCTTCCAGCGGATGTCGTTGGCCGAATTCAGGCAGCTGTAGAGCGTGGTCGTCTTGCCGGAGCCCGTGGGCCCCGTCACGATCACGATCCCGTGCGGCATGTTGATGAGCTTCTTGAGGAGGCCCATCTCCTCCTCGCGGAGGCCGATGTTGTCCAGGTCCAGCTTCACGACGCTGCGGTCCAGGACGCGCATGACGACCGACTCGCCGAAGATCGTCGGCAGCGTCGAGACGCGGAGGTCGACCGGCCGGCCGCTCACGTTCAGCAGGATGCGGCCGTCCTGCGGCAGGCGCGTCTCGCTGATGTCCAGGTTCGACAGCACCTTGATGCGCGTTCTTCTGGTCCTTCAGCTCCTCGAACTTGAGCTCGTCGCTGCCCATCTGGTCGAGGACCGTGCCGATGTTCTCCTGGCGGTGGGCGTAGTACTTCTCCAGCGCCCGCGTCACCGCCTCCTCGCTCGCGACCGCGCCCTGCACCTCGCAGTGGAGCGAGTGGCGCAGGTCGTCCCGCACGTTCACGTCGTGCGGGTTGGACATCGCGACCGTGAGGATGCCGTTTTCGAACTTGATGGGGATGACGTTGTAGGACTTGGCCATGGCCATGGGGAGCTTGTTGATGACGACGGCGTCGATCTCGAGTTCGTCGAGGTCGACGACCTCCATCCCCATCTGGGCGGCGAGGGCCAGCAGGATCTCCTCGCGGGCGACGTAGCCCATGTTGACGAGGATTTCGCCGATGACGCCGCCCTGCTTGCGCTGGACCGCCAGGGCCTCCTGGATCTGGCCCTCGCTGACGAGTTCCATCTCCTTGAGGACCTGGCCGAGCGGCTTCTGCCGACCCGGATCCGCCTTACCCATGTTGCCTCCGCCCGGAGAGGGCGCCGACTTCATGCCCTTCGGAGCTGAGCTCCCACCCGGTGCCATTATCGTTCATTTATAGGCCTCCCCCCGATCATCGTCAACTAGAAAGCACGGCGCGGGTGTTATTATAGTGACGACCGTGATCCGCCTGAACCGCCTCGCCACTCTCCTGCTGGCCGCGGTCTCGATTCCTCCCGTCGCCGGCCTCGAGCAGGAGAAAGGCCTCCACGACCAGCTGGACGCCGCCGCGCAGGGCCTCAAGATCAAGGGCGCCAAGGTCGGCATCGTGATCTACTCCGTCAAGGCGGGCCACGCCGTCTACGGAATGAACGAGAACGAGCCCCTTCTCCTCGCCTCCAACACCAAGCTCCTCACCACCTCCGCGGCCCTCTGCCGCCTGGGCGCCGACTTCAAGTTCCGCACCTCTGTGGGAGTGATCGGGGACGACCTCCACGTGTTCGCGGGAGGCGACCCGAACCTCAGCTGCCGCTTCCACGACGACGACCCCACGGCGATCTTCAAGGAGTGGGCCGGGAAGATCAAGGCGGCCGGCGTCACCCGGGCGGGCCGCCTCGTCCTCCACACCGGCATCTTCGACGACGTCCACCTCCATCCCGGCTGGAAGTCCTACGACCTCTGGAACTGGTGGGCGGCGCCCTTCGGGGCGCTGTCGCTGAACGACAACTGCGTCGACCTGCGGGTCGCCCCCGCGGCGGAGGGCCAGCCCTGCAAGGTCTCCCTCTCCCCGGACACGGCCTTCATCACCGTCCTGAACCAGACGAAGAGCGCCGCCAAGGCCGCGCGGAGCACCTACAGCATCTCCCGCGGCGCGGAGAACTCAACGATCACCCTCCGCGGGGAGGTGGCCGGACGGAACCTCAACTGGGTCGCCGTCCACGATCCCGCCCGCTACTTCGGCACCGTGCTGAAGGAAACGCTCGCCCAGGGCGGCGTCGAGATCGCGGGGGCCGTCGAGGAGTCGGCCCAGCTCCTGGAGGAGGCCAAGGGCTACAGGGAGCTCGCATCATGGGAGAGCGACCTGCCCGCCACGCTGACGGCCTGCAACCATCCCAGCCAGAACTTCTACGCCGAGATGATCTTCCGGACCCTCGCCTGGAAGACCAAGGGCAGGGGCACCACCGAGAACGCGATCGAGGCGGTGCGCGAGTTCCTGACGAAGGACGCCGGCCTCGAGGAGGTCTCTCAAGCGGACGGCTCGGGCCTCACGCGGGAGAACCGGGCGACCCCCTCCCAGATCGTCAAGCTGCTGATCTACATGCGCCAGCACAAGCAGGGAAAGGTTTTCATCGACTCGCTCCCCTCGAACGGCGACAAGAAAGGCACCCTCAAGAACCGCCTGCTCGCGCCCGATCTCAAGGGCCGGATCCGCGCCAAGACCGGCCACATCGGGGGCGTCTCCACGCTGTCGGGCTACGTCGAGTCCGCGGGGGGCGACACCTTCGTGTTCTCGATCCTCAGCAACGCGGGGGAGCAGGTCAAGATGGGCCTCGCCGACCAGATTGAGGACCGCCTCTGCGAGATCCTCGCCCGCCACAAAGGGGACTGAGCCGGAGGATTCACATTTTGCGGGTCGCCGGTCCGGGGGGTGCTAGACTTCGGATACCGGGGGTGAGGAGGCGACGATGAAGCGGCAGCAGCGCGGATTCACGGTCCTGGAAGTCCTGATCGTCATCGTCGTCATCGGCATCATCGCCGCCCTCGCCATCCCCGGCATGATCTCGAGCCAGCGCTCGTCCTACGAGCGGAACGCCTCCACCTCGCTCAAGACAGTCAGCGTCGCCGAGGCCGACTTCCGGCACAACGACCGCGACGCCAACAAGGTCAACGACTACTGGACGGCCGACCTCAAGGGCCTCTACACCATGACCAGCGCCACGACCCTGGGCAACGCGGGCGGGACGGTCGATCCGCCCCTGCGTCTGATCGAACTGTCGCTCGCCACGGCCGATGCGGACAGCGTCGTGGCGACCGCCGGGGGCGAGAACATGGACATCGCCCAGCTCGGAGTGGTCTCCGCCAAGGGCGGCTACTGGTTCGCCGCGCTGACCCTGGACAACACGGTCTCGGGCGCCGAGTCCTCGTACCGGCAGGATACCGGCGGAGAACCCGACATGGGCAGCGTCCACAACCTGAACAAGTACGCCTTCGTCTCCTTCCCCGAGGGGCCCTCGTACGGCAAGTACGCCTTCATCCTCAACGAGAACAACCAGGTCTTCCGCAACGCCATCACTACCCCCGTCCGCCTGGGCACCGCCAATCCTCCCGGCGCGAACGGCTTCGACCCCGTCTACAAGAACTGGCCCAACGACACCGTCCTCAAGGCCAACTGGAGCAAGCTCGACTAGCGCCGGTTGCATCCTTCCCCGCAACGTGCTTTACTCTCGGGTTCCATGACGAAGCCTCCCATCGCCGTCGTCACCGGCTCGAACCGCGGCATCGGACCCGAGATCGTCCGGGCGCTGCAGGGCGCCGGCTATGTCGTCGTCTCCAACGGCCGCTCGGGCCGCCGGGGCCCCGG
>JACQFK010000416.1 GCA_016200125.1 Planctomycetota bacterium | reverse complement strand
CGAGGACGTGCTTGAAGGTCAGGCCTCGGGTGTCGACCTTGCCCTTGGCGAGCGCGTAGAACATGAACGCGTCGTCGCTGTCGGGACTGTGGGCGAGATTGATCGTGCGGGCCATGAACGAGCCAGTCTAAAGCGTCCCGGGGGGGAAGTCCATAGGCTACTCGTCCGTCTTCGGACGCGGCACTTTGAGGGTGAGCTCGACGTCCTTGCCGTCGCGCGTCAGCGTGAGGACCAGCTCGGCGTTCGGGCGCAGCAGCGCGCGGAACTCGGTCCAGCTGCCCACCTTCCGGCCGTCCACGCGGGTCAGCACGTCGCCGGCCTTGAGGCCCGCCTTCGCGGCGGGGCTGCCCGGCTGCACGGCGCCGACGCGCAGCGCCGGGCCCTGCGCGAAGCCGAGCTCCGTCGCCTCCATCGCCCGCTTGCGCTCCAGGATCTTGGCGGGATCGCCCAGGAACACCTTGAGCTCCTTCTCCTCGGCCTTGCGGCGGACCTTCACCCGGATGGTCGCGCCTTCCGGCCAGTTGCTCACCACGCCGTGGAAGCGGTTGGCGTTCGAGATGCGGTAGCCCTCCGCCTCGAAGATGATGTCGCCCGGCTCGAAGCCCGCTTTGCCGCCGGGCGTGTCGGCGTCCGCCCGCGCCACGAAGACGCCGTCGCCGTATTCGCCGACGTTGTCGTAGCGCGCGTCGCCGCATTCGCCGATCTGGATCCCGTCGATGAAGCCCTCGAACACGCGGCCGCCCCGCTTGAAGGCGTCCATGTAGCGCTGGATCTGGCGGGAGGGGATCGCGTAGCCGATCCCGGTGTTCACGCGGTTCATGAAGCGCCGGATGTCGATCCTGCCGTTGATGCCGACCACCTTGCCGTCCATCGTGATGAGCGGGCCGCCGGAGTTGCCCGGGTTGATCTGGGCGTCCGTCTGGATCGCGTCGAAGTAGCCCGGGTTGTCCATGTAGCGGTGGAGCGCCGAGACGATGCCGAAGGTCACGGTGGGCTCCCAGCTGCCGTTGCCCAGCAGGAAGGGATTGCCGACGGCGATCACGTTCTGCCCCACCTCCAGCGCGTCCGAATCGCCCAGCTCGCAGAAGGGCAGGTCCTTCGCGTCGCGCAGCTTGCAGAGCGAGATGTCGCCGAGCGGGTCGAAGCCCACGATGTCGGCGAGGAACTGCTTTCCGCCCGTCATCCGCACCCGCTGGCCCTGGCGGTCGCCGGAGACGTGGAAGTTCGTGAGGGCCCAGCCGTCGGCCGAGATGCAGACGCCCGACCCGTTTCCGAAGAACACGTAGGCGGGCTTCACCTTCTCCACGACCTCGTGGAGCTTCTTCTGGAGCTCCTGGACGGGGTCCTGGGCGGCGAGCAGCAGCATCAGCGCGAGCGCGGCGTTCATGGCTCCGCCTTCCCTTCCAGCTTGAGCTTGAAGACCTTCTCCTGCCATCCGTCCTTGGCCTTGCGCATCACCTTGAGCTCGACCTCGTCGCCGATCTTGCGGACCTCCAGCGCCTCCTTGAGCGACTCGGAGTCGGTGATCTTCATCCCGCCCAGCTCGACGAGGACGTCCTCCTTCTTGATCCCCGCCTTTTCCGCGGGCGAGTCCTTCATCACCTCGACGATCTGGATGCCCTCGACGTCGGGGTTGCCCTCGCCGGCCCGGATGCCCAGGAAGGGCCGCTTCTCCGCCGCGATGTGCTCGCCCTTCTTCATCCGCTCGAGGAGCTTGTCGATCTCGGCGGTCTTGCAGGCGAAGCCGACCCCGCCGGACTGGCCCCACACGGTGTCGGGCTTGATATTGCAGGCGACGCCGATCAGCTCGCCCTTGAGCGTGATCAGCGGGCCGCCGGCGTTGCCGTAGTTCATCTCGGCATCCGTCTGGACGGCGGTCTTGTTCATGCGGCTCGTCGCGCTCAGGATGCCCGCGTTGACCGTCGCGCTGGACCGGTCGGGCGAGCGGCCGAGCAGGGCGACGAGCGTGCCCTGGCCGGCGGCGCCGGCGCGCGGCAGCACCGGGAGCTCCTTCGCGTCGATCCGGACGAGCGCGATGTCCCGCTGCTCGTCGCTGCCGAGGAGTTCGCCCGCGAACTGGCGGCCGTCCCAGAGCGTGACCTTGAGCCCGTTCTTCCGGATCGTGCCCGACACGTTGAAGCGGCTCGTCAGGATGAAGCCGTCCGCCTCGTAGATCACGCCGGAGGTCGGCCCCTTCGGGCGGTTGTAGTAATCGCGGTGCTGGGCCACGGCGCCCGAGCCGGTGATGCCGTCCGGGTCGGCCTCGCGCTCGACGTCGATCGCGACGACCGACTTCGCCGCGGTCTCCTTCAGCCTCGCGAGGACCGGCGCCATCGGATCATCCGGAGGCGCCAGCAGGAGGCACGCGAGGAGCAGGCTCATTTCTTCTTCTCCAGCGTCACCTTGATCGTCTCCACCTTGCCGGCGACGTCGGCCTTGAACCAGACGATCGACCCGGCCTCGAGCCCCTTGAGCTTCGCTTCGAGATCGCCCGCCGACGTCACGGGCGTGTTGGCGACCTCGAGGATCACGTCGCCCTTGCCGAAGCCGGCCAGCTCGGCCGGGCCGTTCTTCTCGACCGAATCGACGACGACCTTGCCGCCCTCGCTCTTCACCTTGAGGCCGATCCAGCCCTCGCCCGCGGGGGCCTCGACCGCCGCCTCCGCCGTCCCCTTCTTCAGCCGCTCGATGACGGGGCGGATCTCGTCGACCGGGATCGCCGTCCCGAGGAAGCGGTGGGGCGAGTAGTTGAGCGTGACGAAGCCCACCATGCGGCCGTCGCCGTCCAGGCAGGGCGCGCCTTCCATGCCGACGTTGACCGCCGCCGTCGTCTCGAGGACCGGGCCCGTGTAGGTCGAGTTGGCCCGCTCGTCGGCCAGGCGGTAGATCGCGCTGACGATCCCCACGTTCAGCGACGGCTGGTCGTCCAGGATGATCGAGTTGGCGGCGTTGCCGAT
>JACQFK010000045.1 GCA_016200125.1 Planctomycetota bacterium | reverse complement strand
CACGATTCAGACGCCCGCTACGTGCCGCCGCCCGCGCCGAGGAAATCGCGGACCGCGTAATGCTGGCGTTCCCCGGGGACCCTTTGGCAGAATGCCCCCCGGATGAGTGAACCCCCGCGCGGAAATCTCCACCTCCTGGACGACCCCGAGTTCAAGGACCTCGTCGCGCGGAAGAGCCGCATCTCGATCATCCTCACCGCCATCACCCTGGTCGTCTACTACGGCTTCATCCTCCTGATCGCCTTCAATCGCGACGTCTTCGGCGTCAAGATCGTCGGCAACGTCACCTTCGGCATCCTCCTGGGAATCGGCGTGATCCTCTTCTCCTGGGTCTTCACCGGCATCTACGTCCGCTGGGCGAACTCCAAGTACGACGCCATGGTCGACAACATCCGGCGCAAGGCGGGCCATGGGGCTTAACTGGGTCGCGGTCTCCTTCTTCGTCGGCTTCGTCTCCGTCACGCTCTACATCACCTACTGGGCGGCGAAGAAGACCAAGACCGCGAAGGAGTTCTACGCCGCCGGCCGCTCCATCACCGGCTTCCAGAACGGCCTCGCCCTCGCCGGCGATTACATGAGCGCCGCCTCCTTCCTCGGCATCGCCGGGATGGTCGCGCTCTCGGGCTACGACGGCCTGATCTACTCCGTCGGCTTCCTCGTGGGCTGGCCGATCTGCATGTTCCTGATCGCCGAACCCCTGCGCAACCTCGGCAAATTCACCTTCGCCGACGTCGTGGCCTACCGGCTCCGCCCCGGCCCGATCCGGACCGCCGCCGCCACCGGCGCGATCCTGACCGTCCTCATCTACCTCCTCGCCCAGATGGTCGGCGCGGGCAAGCTGATCGAGACGCTCTTCCACCGGAAGTACGTCGAGGCGATCATCGGGGTCGGCACGCTGATGATCCTCTACGTGCTCTTCGGCGGGATGAAAGCGACGACCTGGGTCCAGATCATCAAGGCGGTGCTGCTGATCGGGGGCGCCACGGTGCTCGTCATCATGATCCTCGCCCGCTTCGGCTTCAACCCCGGCCGCCTCTTCGGCGAGGCCGCGCGGATCTACGGCGACGATTTCCTCAAGCCTTCCCCAGCGAAGCCCCTGGACCGCATCTCGCTCGGTCTCGCGCTCATGTTCGGCACCGCCGGACTCCCCCACATCCTGATGCGCTTCTACACGGTGCCCGACGCCAAGGAGGCCCGCAAGTCGGTCTTCTACGCCACCGGCTGGATCGGCTACTTCTACATCCTCACGTTCCTGATCGGCTTCGGCGCGGCGGTGATCGTGGGCAAGAAGGCGATCCTCAGCGGCGGCGGCACGAACATGGCGGCGCCCCTGCTCGCCCTCGAACTCGGCGGCAACGCCTTCTTCGGCTTCCTCTCGGCCGTCGCCTTCGCGACCATCCTGGCCGTCGTCGCCGGCCTCGCGCTCGCGGGCGCCTCCGCGCTCTCGCACGACCTCTACGTCGGCGTGATCAAGAAGGGCGTGGCCACCGAGCGGGAGCAGGTCCTGGTCGCCCGCGTGGGCACCATCGTCATGGGCGTCCTCGCCGTCCTCCTCGGCATCGTGTTCGAGAAGCAGAACGTGGCTCGTGCTCGCGATCGGCCTGATCGTCCTGGGTCCCGACGTGTGGGTCGCCGTCTTCAAGAAGCCCGCGCCGATCTTCCCCCTGAAGAACCCCGCCATCGTCTCCATCACGGCCTCCTTCGTGGTCGGCATCGTCGTCTCCCTCTTCACGCCGGACCCCGCCGGCCAGGCGAAATTCGACGACGAAAAGCTTCGAACCTACGCGGGCATTGGATCGGACTAAGACGTAGTGTAAGCGGAGGTTCTCATGATCCGCTCGACCCTGCTCGCCGTATTCCTTCTCGCGTCGCTGGCGCAGGACAAGCCGGGCTGGCAGGCGCGGCTCGAGGCCGCGTCCAGGTCGCCAGCCGCGTGGAAGGCGCGCCGCGACGAGGTCCGCAGGCAGATCCTCGTCTCGGTCGGGCTCTGGCCCGAATTCGAGCGCCCGGCGCTCAAGGCCGAGGTCTACGGCAAGGTCGACGCCGACGACTACAGCATCGAGCGCGTCACGATCGAGACGCTGCCCGGCCTTTATCTCAGCGGCAGCCTCTACCGGCCGAAGGGCAAGCAGCCGCCCTTCCCCGGCATCCTCTCCCCGCACGGCCACTGGAAAGAGGGGCGGTTCACCCAGGAGAAGGACGGCAACCTGCCCGCCCGCGGCATCACCTTCGCGCGCCTCGGCTTCGTCTGCTTCATGTATGACATGGTCGGCTACGCCGATTTCAAGCAGCTGCCCCACAAGTTCGACGACGCCGCCTGGGGCCAGGGATTGATGGGCCTCCAGACCTGGAACGGCCTCCGCGCCGTCGACTTCATGTCGTCCCTGCCGGACGTCGATCCCAAGCGCCTCGGCTGCACCGGCGCCTCCGGCGGCGGCACCCAGACCTTCATCCTCACCGCCGTCGACGACCGCATCGCCTGCTCGGCGCCGGTCAACATGGTCGCCGCCGAGTTCCAGGGCGGCTGCTCCTGTGAGAACGCGCCCTTCCTGCGGCTCGGGCTCAACAACGTCGAGATCGCTGCGATGACGGCGCCGCGGCCCCTGCTCCTGATCGCCGCCACGGGCGACTGGACGAAGAACATCCCGACCCTCGAGGGGCCGGTGCTCCAGAAGACCTTCGACGCGCTCGGCGTCGGCGAGCGCTTCCGCGCCGTCCAGTTCAACGCGCCCCACAACTACAACCAGGACTCGCGCGAGACGGTATACGCCTGGATGGCCCGCTGGCTGCAGAACGGCCACGACGCCCCGCGCCTCGCCGAGCCGCCGGTGCCCCCCGTGAAGCGCGAGGAGCTCACGGTTTGGACCGACGACCACAAGCTCCCCGCGAACGCGGCGAACGCCGAGAGCCTCAAGACGCTGCTCCGCGACCGCGTGACCGCGCAGCTCGCGGCGCTCCAGCCCAAGGACGGCGCCTCGCTCAACAAGTACCGCCTCCTGATGGAGCCGGCCTGGCGGGTGATGGTCCCGGCGAAAACGCCGGCCCTCGCTGCCGCCCCGCTCGTCGCTGCCGACGCCGTCCTGGTCGTCGCAGCCAAAGCGGACGACGGAGCGGCCCTGGTGGAGGCCCTCAAGGGGCGGACGACGCACCTGCTGGTCCTCGGCCCCCACGCGCCCGAGCCCACGGCCGGCGGCGACGCCAACCAGCGCAAGGGCTACCCCACGACTTTCTACCGGACGGAACTCACCCGCCAAGTGGAGGACATCCTCCGGGAACTCGGCAAGCTGGCCTCGCAGGGCAGGCCGCCCGCGCTGCGGCTCGTGGGTCTCGGCGACGCGGCGCTTCCCGTCCTCCTTTCGCGCGCGGTCGCCGGCCCCTCCCTCCAGGTCGCCCAGACGATCGTCGACCTCTCCGCGATCGACGCCGCGGTGGACGCCTCAAAGCATCCCGGGCTCCTCCGACTCGGAGGCTGGCAGGGCGCGGCGACGCTCGCGCCGGCGGGCGCCCTCGCCCTCTACGGGAAGAAGTTCGACGCCGACCCGCTCCGCGCGTCGTATAAAGCGGCAGGCCGAGAAGGCGCGCTCAGCGTCTCCGCAGAGGCCTGGACCCGGGAGCAGCTCCTTGCGGAGCTTGCCAAATAGGGATTGATGGGATTGAATAGGACCTCGATGTCCCGGCGACTGACGACGTTCGTCCTGGCCGCCTTCTACCTGTTGCAGGCCACCTGGCTGCTGCACGCGGGCATGGATCTGCTGCTGCCCAGCGTCCGCGTCGCGGCCGCGGCGGCGTCGGACTCCTGCTGCACGAACGCCTGCGGCTGCCCCGAGGAAGTCAAGCGCGCCAACGGCTGCTGCTGCATGAAGACCGCGGCCGCGCAGCCGGTCCCGAAGAAGTCCGCGCCCCGCAGCGCCGTCGAAGAGGCGCGCTGCAAGGGCGTCGAAGAGGCGATGACCCAGGCCTTCACCCAGCCCGTCGTCTGCGCCTTCGCGGCCCTTGGGGCTCCACCGGTCGAGTCCTCCCCCGTCACCCTGCCCCGACTCAGTCCCTCTCAAGACCTCTCGAGCAGGGCGCTCGACAAGGTTCCGATCGCGCTGGCCTGACCCCGCAGCCTGATTCTTCGATCGGATTCCTTGACCTGAGAGGATCTATGCTCAAGATTCTTCCCTTCATGGCGTTCTCCCTGGCGTTCTCCTCCGTCGCGGCCTTCGCGGACCACGGCAAGGGCGCGGTCGGCGGCAAGACCATCTCCCCCCGCTCGCTGCACGAGGAGGACTTCTCGCTCGAGACCGGCTGGCGCTACCAGCGCTCCGAGGCGTTCTCCGACCAGCGCCTGATGGACGGCGCGACGCTGGGCCACGACATGCACAGCGTCAACTGGCTCGCCGAGTTTTCGTTCGCCGTGGCCTACGGGGTCAGCGACCATCTCACGCTGAGCCTTTCGCTCCCCTTCGAGATCATCCACGGGTTCCGCGCCGGCGAATTCGACGGCATCAATCCC
>JACQFK010000401.1 GCA_016200125.1 Planctomycetota bacterium | reverse complement strand
GCGGCCTGCTCCATCCGGTCGCCCCGGACGCTCCGCAATTCTTCTCGGGCTGGCCGCTGGGCGCAGCGCTGCCCGGCCGCAAGATCTCGGCCACCGGGTCCTGGTTCGGCCTGCTCCGCGCCGCCCATTGCGACGAGCTGAAGACCGAGTACCGCTTCGTTACCAACGGCGAGCGAATGAGGATCGAAGGGCGGAGCACGACCGAGGAAGAGGAGCGCCACAAAATCCGGGCGCGTGTGGAGGCCACCTACCTGCCCACGCAGGGCATCGTGTCGGAGGGCCGGATCGAGTTCGACTTCTCGCCGCTCGGCTCCGACCGGCGCATCATCATCCGCTGCAGCATCAGCCGCTCCTGATTCCCGCCCGCCGGGTTATGATGTTCCGGAACCATGCCTGAGAACGACCTCGAGGAACGGCTCGCCAGCCAGAGGGGGGTCCCGGCGGAGGCGATCCTCCGCGCCCGCAGCGATCCGCGCAGCCTCTTCCGGGCGCTGCTCGGCGCGGGGGCGATCAACGCCGAGCAATACGAGCAGTTCGTCCGCGCGGCGCGCGAAGAAGTGGCGCGGTCGGCCGGGCAGGGCGGGGGCCTGGTCCTGACCTGCAGCGGCTGCGGCGCGCGCTGGCGGGTCCCGGGCGCCGATCCGTCGCGGCGCTACCGCTGCAGGAAGTGCAAGGCCCTCCTGGTCCTCGACCTGTCCTCGCGGAGCCTCGGCGGGAAGAGCGAGGAGAGCGAGGACAAGGGGGAGGAGCGGGACCTGCCCGACGAGGTCCGGAAGGCGACGGCCGAGCCGACCAACCTGTTCGGGAAGTACGTCCTGCTCCAGGAGCTTGGCCGCGGCGGGATGGGGCGCGTCCACCGCGCCTACGACACCGAGCTCGGCCGCATGGTCGCCCTGAAGTTCCTGCTCTACGAGGACCCGGAGGACGCCGCGCGCCTGCGCCGCGAGGGGAAGCTGGCGGCGGGCCTCGACCACCCCGGCATCGTCCACGTCCACGAGATGGGGGAGATCGAGGAGCGCCCCTTCATCTCCATGCAGTTCGTGGACGGGAAGAGCCTCGAGGGCGAGCGTCTGCCGGTCAAGAACGCCGTCGAAACCGTGCGCGATGCCGCCCGGGCGATCCAGTACGCCCACGAACGCGGCGTGATCCATCGCGACCTCAAGCCCGCGAATCTTCTGCGCTCCGCGGACGGCCGGGTACGCGTCAGCGACTTCGGCCTCGCGAAGCAGACGGAGGGGCGGCGCAGCATCGCCGGATCGATCGTCGGCACGCCCGGATACATGAGCCCCGAGCAGGCCCGCGGCGAGACCCAGCGGGTCGACGCCCGCAGCGACGTCTATTCACTCGGCGCCACGTTGTTCGGCCTGGTCGCGGGAGTGCCTCCGTTCCACTCCCCGGACGTCATGGCCACGCTTCACAAGGTTGCGACCGCCGACGTCCCCTCCCTGCGCCGCTTCAACCCCCGCGTTCCGGCGGAGGTCGAGACGATTCTGCTCAAGGCCATGGAAAAGGATCCCGAGCGGCGCTATGCGTCGGCGGGCGAGCTGGCCGACGACCTCGACCGCCACCTGCGAGGAGAGGCCATCCTGGGGAGGCGCGCGAGCACGCTGTACCGCCTCCGAAAAAGCCTCACCCGCCGAAAGGGGGTCGTGGCCATCGGCGCGGCCGGCGCGGCGGTCGTCGCGATCGTCGTGGGGATCCTGGTCCCCCGGCTCCGCGAGGAGAGCGAAGGCCGGGATCGCGCGGAGCGCGAGGCGACGACGCTCCGGGATCTCGGGACGATCTGGTCGAAGGTCACGCTGGCGAAGCAGGGCTTCCACCAGGAGGGGGCCGATCCGGTCCGCGTGCGCGCCCGCATCCAGGAATCGATCGGGGAGATCGGCCGCTTCATCGCGGCGAACCCGAAGCTGCCGCAGGGCTATTACGTGCGGGCGCAGGCGCGTCTTTATCTCGATGAACTCGCGGAGGCGGAGAAGGATCTCCGGGTCGCGATCGAGCTGGCGCCGGAATTCGCGCCCGGCTATCTGCTCCTCGGGCGGGTGAAGCTCGAGGATCACCAGTGGAAGCTCTACGGGGATCCCGAGAAGACCGGCGACCGCTACCAGAAGGCGCTGCCGCTGCTGGAGGAGGCCCGCCGCTGGCTGCAGAAGGGCCGCGAGGCGGCGAAGTCCCAGAGCTCGGCGAAGCGCTGGGGGCTGCCCTCGACCCGGGAGGACGAGATCTCCCAGACGCTGGCAGAGGCGATGACGGCGCGCTTCGTGGACAACGACACGCCGCGGGCGGTCCGGATCCTTGAAGAGGCCGACGCGCGGGACGGCGCCGCCGAGTTCTGCGAGTGGCTGGGCGTGATCCTTCCCAACCGCGGAGGCCGGCTCGCCTGGTTCACGCGGGCGATCCTGCTGATGCCGCACTGGGCGAAGCCCTACGTCGACCGCGGCGAGTCGTACATCGGCGAGGGCCAGGTGGACAAGGCCTTCGCGGACTTCGACCGGGCGGTGCGCCTCGCGCCGCATCGGGGGGTCGCGTGGGCGAACCGGGGCGTCACCTACTACAACAAGAAGCAGTACGCGGAGGCGGGCCGGGACTTCGACCGCGCGGTCGAGCTCAGCCCCGACAACGCAGTGGCCTGGAGCAACCGCGGGGCGGTGCGCGTCTTCCAGAATCAGCTCGACGCGGCCATGGCCGATTTCAACCAGGCGCTGCAAATCAGCCCGCGCTATGCAGCGGCCTACTCGAACCGGGCGCAGGCGAAATACGAGCGGGGGGACGTCGAGGGATCGGTCCTGGACTTCGCGCGGGCGGCGGAGCTCCAGCCCTCCTCGCCCGGCTACCTGCAGAACCTCGCGCGGGCGCGGGTCAAGTGGGCCGAGCGGGAGCGTTCCCGGGAGATTCTCGAGGCGGCTCTGAAGGACTACGAGAAGCTGCTCCCGCTGCTGCCGGCCGCGGCGCCCGACCGCCCGGCCGCGGAGCTCGAGATCCGCCGCCTGCGCCAGGCGCTGGGGAAGTAGGCCGTCCGCGCTACTTTTTCTCCCAGCCCGTGGCGGTCATCTTCATCGGCTTCGGGAGCTTGTCGGAATTGAATTCCCCCTGGACCACGCCGCCCGGGACGTCGAAGTTGATCCAGGACTTGCCCTGCATCTTTCCGTTCGGCGAGTCCATCTCGGTCTCCCAGACCCGGCACTTCAGGGTCTTCCCGGCGACCTTGATCTCCTCCTCCTTCTCCGTCGGCTTCGAGGCCGCCTTGCCCTTCTCGATCTTGGGGGGCACCTCCTCGCGCTTCGCCGGGAGCTCCACGAGCCGGCCGCCGACGTCCATCTTCGACTTCCGCTCCAGGACGATCTTCTCGGTCGTGACCTCGAGCAGGGTGAGGGTCGTCTCCATCGTCATCGTCCGGTCGCCCTGGTCGATCTCCATCTTGTGCTTGACCCAGGACTCGGGCTTGCAGGCCGCCCACATCTTGTACTGCGGGTTCTCGACCTGCTCCTGGAAGGGCGAGAGGGCGAGAAGGACGATCGTCGGGAGCTTGAGCATGCGGTTCCTCCAAGGGTTCGACCGCCGATTGTAGGCAGCCCCCCTCCGCCGCGCCAGCAGAATCCCGCCTGGATATCCAGGGCTCGACCGGGCGTAAAGGAATGAAAGCTCGTGCTTTCCGTTCTGCACGGAAAGCGAGGCTGATCGTCGCTACAATGGGGCCGAGCCGGGAGTCGATGATCGTCATGAGCAGATTCCTCAAGACGGCGCCGGGAACCCTCCTGTTCCTTCTCCTCTCCTCGACCGCCTGGGCTCAGCGGAATCCGGGGCAGGACGAGGATTTTTTCTCCAAGGGGCCGACGCCGCTGCGCCTGCGCTACGTCCTGACGGCCAAGGGTGAAGAAGGCGTCCAGGGGCAGGCCGCGGATTTCGCCCTCGTGGAGCAGGAATTCTCCCTCCACGCCCGGGTCTGGGGGGACGAGCAGGACTCGGTCTCCTTCCAGGGCGGCCTGCGCTTCCAGGACATCCGCACGGGCGCGACGCTCCCCGACAGCGGGCGGCCCTTTCCGGACGAGCTCTGGGCCGTGAACCTCGGGGCGCGCTACCAGCACCGATTCGACGGCGGCCAGGTGCTCGGCGGGGGCGTCGGCGTCGGCTCAGCCAGCGATCAGCCCTTCGAGAGCAGCCGCGAGCTGGTGGAGCACGTTCTGATCTTTTTCCACCTCCCCTCCGGCGAGCACGAATCCTGGCACTTCTTCCTGGGTTACAGCAACAACCGGGACTACGCGAACTCCGTGCCGATCCCCGGCGTCGAGTATCTCTACCGTCCCTCCCCGGACTTCCGCCTGATGGTGGGATTCCCGATGGAGGCCGTCGAGTGGCGGCCCGTGGAGGACCTCACGCTCAGCCTGCGCACCTCCTTCGTCCACAACGTTCACGCGACGATCACCTGCCGCCTGGCGGAGCCCCTGCGCGTGTACGCCGGCTTCGACTGGAATTCCGAGAACTATCTCCTGGTAGACCGGGCGGACCCGAAGGATCGATTTCACTACGAGGAGAAGCAGGCGAAGGCGGGGCTCAAGGTGACGCTGGCCGAGGGCCTCGTGCTGGACGTCGGGGGCGGCACCATCTTCGACCGCTCGTACCGCGAGAAGCGGAAGCTCCTGGGGGGCACGTCGGATCGCGTGGACATCGACAGCGGCTTGTGCTTCCTGGCTTCCCTCGAATTCCGGCTGGGCCGCTCCGGCGACCGCGAGGAGGCTCCGTCGAAATGAGCGGCCTCCCGAGCGGAGGAAGGACGAGGCCCGCCCGCGGGCCCCGTTCAAGGCGCTCGTCTCCGAAGCGGGGAAGCAGACCGCAGGATTCCCGCGTCCAAGGTATCGCATGATCCGGAAGGCGGGGCTGCTGCTGTTGCTCCTCGGCGGCGACGATCTCGCCGGGCCCCTCGAGTACCTCCGCGACGGCGTCAAGCTCGAGGGCAAGGTCAGCCCCTGGAAGAAAATCGCGTCGATCGAGGAGGGCGATCCCGTCGGCGCCGTGGGCGATCCGTTCGGCGACGCGGAGGGGAAGGCGCTCGTCCGGAAGATCGTCGAGAACGCGTGGGACAAGGAGGCGATCCAGGCGATCGGCCCCCGGATCGCCGGTCGCGCGCCGAAGACGGCCCTCTCGCCGGCCTGGGAGGGACGCTGGCAGGCGGTCGAGGACAAGACCCGCCACCATCAGCTCAAGGCCTTCGCCCTGCACGCGCTCGACCTGATGAAGGTCGACGCCGAAGGCCGGGTCCACCAGGGTGGCGGGAAGGAGCTGACCGATTTCTACGGCTGGGGCGCGCTGATCCGCGCTCCGGCCGACGGCGACGTGATCCAGGTCGACGACGGATTCGAGGATCTCCCCGCGGGCAAGGGAGGCAAGTTCGCGGAAGCGAACTTCGTCACGCTCCGTCACGCGGGGGGCGAATGCAGCACGTTCGGCCATCTGAAGAAGGGCAGCGCCAAGGTGAAGCTCGGGGAGGCCGTGAAGAAGGGCCAGCCGCTCGCGCAGGTGGGCAACTCGGGCGCGAGCAACTTCCCGCACTGCCACTTCACGCTGATGATCCCGGTCCAGGACGATCAGGGCCGGGGCGGCTGGGTCAGCGTCCCCTGGCGCCTCCAGGGCTTCCGCCTCGTCGGCGTGGGCAAGACCGCCTGCGACATCGAGGTCCGCCAGGCCCGTCCCCAGGAGGGCTGGACGATGCTCTTCCCGTAAACCGGGAGGGGATCGGGGCGGGCGTCATCGGCGGCGTTCCTGCCGGCGGATAGTCCGATTAGCGGGTGCGGTGAGATGGGGAAAGAGGCGGCGGGGGAGGGGAGGAGGGGGGAGCTGGGAGGGGAAAGGGCCTGCCCGCCTCACTTCCTGGCCTTCAGGGCGGATGGCCCGGTTAAAGCGGTGCAGCAGCGCGGATAGGGAGGCCGCAGGGGAGAGGAGAACCGGCGTAAGTCATAGCGGCGTTCTCGTTGGGCAGGCCTCATCGGGGAGCTGCAGCTGGAGCCCGGTCCGCCTATTGAAGCACATTGGCGACGGACAGCATTCTCCGTCGCAGTTTCCGGGCGATCCGCGGCGGGACGGACTTGAGGATTTCCTCGATCGAGCCCGCCAGAGCGGTCAGGAGGACGATCAGCGGTTCTTCGTCTCCCTGTTCGACGAGATGCACGATCGCTGCGAGGCCGGCCTTGAGCGCCTCCAGTCCTCCGGCGGTCATGGCTCCCCTCGCGGCCGCCTTGATCGCATCCAGAGTCGCCTCAAGGGCCGCTTGCGTCAGGTCCGAGAGGTTTTGCACCGCGGAGGCGCCCGACTTGCCGATCAGATCCGCGATGAGCTGGGCGCTGTTCGGGCTCAGTCCCTCCTGCAGCAGGACCGGCAGGGCCCGTTGAATTCGAACCAGCGTCTTGAAGACGTCGCGCGGTCCGTCCTGAAGCGCCCGGACCAGGTCCCGGATCAGCGCTTTGACCGTTGCCAGGCCTGCCTTGGTGAGACCCTGCTTGGCTGCGGCCTTGAGCGCGTTCAAGACCTCTGCGGCCGCCTGGGGATCGATCATCTGGTCGGTGGCGGCTTCCAGGGCCGCGAGAAGAGCGCCGAGATCTCCTCGGATCTCCTCATGGCCGTCCGCAGTTAAGCCTTCCTCGAGCATGTGAGGGAGCTTGGACTTCAGATCCTCGGCCTTCTTCTGGAGAGCCTCCTGCGCCTTCTCCGCGGCTGCGGCGGCCAGCGCGCCTAGCCGATCGACCATGCGCTTTGAGGCGGCCTGGAAGATCTCCCCGCGCTGCACGACGCGGTCCAGTCCGACGATGACCCGGATCAGGACCGCCTGTCCGGCAGGATCCAGGGGAAGATCCGACTGCGCGACCAGCTGGACGACGTCCTTGGGATCGAAGGCGTCTCCGCGGACGTCTTGAGGAATGCCGGTCCACGCCAGGACCGCGGGGAGCGCAAACGCGAGAAGTTTCTTCAAGAGCGGCCCCTCCGAACGCCGGGCATCGTAGGCGCGCCGGACGGCGAGCGCAAGCTCTATCTGACGGATCGTCCGGACCCGGGGGATTCAGCTCTCCAAACAGTGAGCCAGTGAAGGAACTCCAGCGAGAGTCATCGCGGCGTTCTTATTGGAAGGCCTTCTCAGGATCCTTGGGTGTGCCCTTCGGCTTCTTGGGCCTTTTCGATCGGGTCATGTTACTCCAGTGTAATAGTCACCTGTGGGAACTAAAGGCCGGACTATCTGAACTTTCTTGAGAGGTGCCGGTTTAAGAGGGTACCCCGCGACAACCCTACGCTTGATTCTCGATTGGGACATGGTGCTCGAACACTACGACCAGGATGGGCGATGCGGCTCTCCGATCAAGCCTGAAAACCTGCCGCTCTCGCGGAAAACTGCCAACGCACTCTGGGCCCGCTACAAGCGTTGGTCCACTCTGTTCCTGGATTTCGATGACGAAAGCTCAACACCCCTGGACCGGTAAGTGGATTGGCGACTTCTGGACAGAGAGCCTGGAGGGCTTTAGTCCGAGGGGTTCTTAGGTCTTCAGGAGAGCACTCGAATGCAGTTGCGAAGTTGTTGTTATCTAGGAGAATGTGAATTGGATGGCTGGGAACGTCGCCCTAATTGAGCAGGCACAGCGCGAGCGCCGCGTCCTTCGGATTGCCTACCGCCCCTTGAACGCCGCCACCGCCGCGCGCACCACCTCGTGGTCGCCGTCGCGCCAGTCCTGCTCGATGTTCCAGAAGAAGAGACCCCGGTAGCCCTGCTTTCGCGCCCAGGCGCCCTTCAGCGCCGCCGACTCGGCGTCCTCGTAGGAGATCAGCTCCGCCAGCCCTTCCTTCAGCAGCGTCGGCACCCCCACCTTGGCGTCCCAGGCGCGGCGCCAGCCGTCCTGGATCAGGCCCGCCACGTCATGGTGGTCGATCGACTCGTGACGCGCCTTGCCCGCGGGCTTCTGGTGCCACTCGCGCACCGAGAAGCCGCGCCCGTAGCAGGGGATCCCCACGAGCAGGCGCTCCGCCGGCCACTTCCGCTTCGCGCTCCAGTACGCCATGCCGGCCTCCACCGACGCGACCGCGCCGTCCTCGTCGTCGGGCGCGGCATGCATCGGCGCGTTGTGCCCCGCGTGGCCGCTCCAGGGACCGTGGAAGTCGTAGGTCATCACGTTGAGGAAGTCGACGTCCTTCTTCAGCGCCTCGGCGTCCACCGCCCGGCCGTGCCAGTCCGATGCGAACACCGCCATCGTGAAGATCGCCGCGGGGAAGGCCGCCTTCAGCGCCCGCGCCAGGCCGACCCCCCCCTGGCGGTCCTCCTCGCCCTCCGTCGGCTCCCAGTCGAGATCGATCCCGTCGTAGCCATAGTCCCGCGCTGCCTTCGCCACGGCGGCGACGTAGCGGTCGCGCGTCTCGTCGCTCCGGACAATCCGACGGAAGGTCTTCGCGCTCCGGGCGCCGCCCAGCGAGAGCAGCACCTTCACGCCGCGCTCGTGGGCCCGCCGCGTCAGCTCCTTGTTCGGGATCGCCCGGCTCTCCTTGAGGTTCCCCTCTTCGTCCGCCTGCAGGAACGCGTGGGCGAGATGCGTGAAGCGCTCCAGATTGATCTCGTTCACGTTGGGATGGGCGACCCAGGAAGGATAGTAGCCGAGGATCACCGGCGACTCCTGGGGCGCTCCCGCCAGCGTCAGCGCCGCCAGCAGCAGTCCGACCCCCGCGCGCATCCGGCTAGTCCTTCTTCTCGATCGTAAGAATCGCCGACCGCAGGAGCTTCTTCGTGCCTTCGACGTCGACCTCGAAGACCAGCGCGCAGCGCGTGCCGGGCGGGAAGCGCGGCGACAGGATCGCGCCGTACTCGATCATCTTCGGCGCCTGCGCGTCGAAGGTCCGCGTGAAGGCCTCGCCCTTGGGCCCCTTGACCAGCAGGTCGTTCTTCCCCTTCGCCGTGACGAGGAAGGCTTTCGTGAGCGTAATGCTGACGGGCGCGGTCCCGTGGTTCGTGCCCTCGAAGATCGCCTTGAGCTTGATCCCGATGTTGATCTGGGGCACGGTCTCCTGGCTCGCGCCCGCCTCTCGGAACTCGAAGTCCAGCGAGCCGAAGGACTCGCGGGCGACGTCGCTGCCGCACTCGATCCGGATGATGACGTCCTCGAAGCGCGGACGGAGGTCGTTGCCGGCCTTGTCGAAGGCCTTCTGGACGGCGAAGCGCGCGGAGAGGCCTTTCTTGACGAGCGCGTCGGCGGCGGCCTTCTGCTCCGCGGCGTCGCCGTCGTGGAGCTTCTTCAGGAGATCGGGAACCGACTCCTGAAGACAGGCCAGGGCGATGGCTACGACAACAGCTTGCGTAGGACCTCCTCCGCCTTCCTGGGGTCCGCCTGCCCCTTGGTCTGCTTCATGATGCCGCCGAGGAGCGACTTCAGGGCCGCGTCCTTGCCCGCCTTGAAATCGGCCACCGCCTTGGGATTCGCGGCGACCGCGGCCTTGGCGGCCTCCTCGAGGGCGCCCGAGTCCGAGATCTTCGCGAGCCCCTTCTCCTTGACGATGTCCGCGGGGCTTTTGCCGGTCTCGACGTTCGCGGCGAAGACCTCCTTGGCGCTCGCGTTGGTGAGCTGGCCCGACTCGACGAGGGCGATCAGGTCGACCAGACCCTGCGGCGTGGCCTTCACCGCGGACATCTCGATCTTCCTCTCGTTGAGGATCTTGTTGAGCTCGTTGACGAGCCAGTTGGCGACGGGCTTGGGCTTGCCCGAGAGCTTCGAGGCCTCCTCGAAGAAGTCCGCCATCGCGCGGTCGAAGGAGAGGACCTTGGCGTCGTAGTCGCTCAGGCCGTACTGCGAGGCGAAGCGGATCCGCTTGGCGGCGGGCAGCTCGGGGATCTGCGCCTTCACCTTCGAGATCCAGTCGGCCGAGACCTTCACCGGCGGC
>JACQFK010000393.1 GCA_016200125.1 Planctomycetota bacterium | reverse complement strand
CTCGGAGGGGATGCCCAGCTTCGTGAAGTAGGCCGCGATGATCCTCGTGGAGAGCCGCTCGCCGAAGGAGACGACGTAGTCGAGCGAGCGGGGGCTCAGCTCCTTCACCAGCGAGATGCCCTTGAGCAGCACCTCGAGCTCCGCCAGCTCGTTCTTGAGGAGGTCGGCGTCGAGGCCCATCTCCTTCAAGCAGTCCTGGTGGCGCTTGCGGATGGGATCGATGGACGGCGCGGCGCCCTTGACCGCCTCCTCCCCGAGCTTGAAGAGGTCGTCCGTCACGCCCCGGAAGGCGCTGGCGATGACCAGCGGCTTCCGCGGCAGCCGGCCCTTCACGATCTCGAAGACCTGGCGGATCTTCTCCGCGTTGGCGACCGAGCTGCCGCCGAATTTCATGACGATCATAGGCGGAACATTAGAACCAAAGAGGAATCAAGAATCAAGAATCGGGAGGGATCAGCGGGCCTTGAGGGGCCGGAGGGCCACCGAGGGCGGGAGCTTCGTGTCTACGCTGACCTTGTCGAAGACCTGGATCTCGGAGAGCATCAGGCCCCAGCCCTTGCGGGCGGCGCAGGTGACGCGGACGTAGCGCGCCGAAGCAGGCTTTTCGAGCAGGATGCGGTAGGCGTAGGCGAGGCGGCCGCCCGCCGGAAGCGCCTCGAACTGCAGGCCCTCCTCCTGTTCCCAGGCCACGAAATCGGCGGGGGGATCGAAGACCTGGCGGAAAGGGGCCGTCCCGGCCTTGACGAAGGTCTTGCCGTCCGTCGAGGTCTCCACCGTGATCAGGTCGGGATAGGTCAGGTGGAAGCCGCCTTCCTGCCCCGCGTGGACGCGGACCGCTGCGACGGAGCGGGATTCGCCGAGATCGATGGTCGCCACGGGCGACACGTCCGTCTGGAAGATCACGTTCGTCGGCATGTACTTGACGGAGACGTATTCTTCGGAGGGGGCGATGATGCCGTCCGTGAGGTCGCCGCCGGCGTCGGGATTCTTGTCGCTCTGTTTGCCCTCGAGGGTGTAGGGCTTTCCCTTCGCGAGATTCGTCCCCCAGGCATAGATTGCGCGGACCGGCTCGGCGCCGGGCCCCACGTCCTGCCCGTCGGAGTAGCCGGGCTTCGGCGTCTCGCCGTTCTTCAGGGCCATCTTCACCCACTTCATCGTCGGGTCGCGGAAGCCGGCGACGTGGATCGCGTACTCGTGCTCGGGCGACTTCACGATCTCCGTGTGCCGGCGCTCGACGTCGCCGTCGGGCCGGTGCTCGACCCAGCAGTAGGTCACCTCGATGGGCGTGAATCCCTGGGTCCGCGGCCGGTGGTGGACCGTCATGAGCGCGGTCTGCAGGCCGGGCGCGCGCCAGGTCTCGGTCGCCTTGGGGCTCTCGAATTCGTAGCGGAGGAAGACCTCGTTGCGGTTGGCCTCGACCTTGTCGACCGCGGCGCGGACGCAGAGATCGTAGGGCAGCGCGCCGTCGGTCTTCTTGAAATCCTCGACGAAGGTCTTGCCGTCCCAGGAATGGAGCAGGCTCGCCCGGTGGCCCTCGGACTTCACGGTCACGTTGCCGCCGTAGACGACGTCGACGATCGGCGTCGGGGTCTCGATCTTCCAGGTGGCCGAGCAGGGCGAGCCGTTCGCGGCCGCATAGAGCGTCGCCACGTTGAAGTAGGGCTTGAGGTTCACGTCGACGCCCTGGGTGTCGCAGGCGCTGTTCCGGTGGTTGCCGCCGATCAGCGAGGGGTTCCAGACGACGGTCTCGACCTGCCGGCCCAGCCGGAGCTGGACGCGGTTGGTCCCGCGGGTCAGCTTGGGAAGCGAGGGCCGGTTGATCTGGGTCAGGGTGTCCGCCGCGAAGGAGCGCAGGCGGTCCTGGATGACGACCTTCACCAGGAACTCGGTGACGCCGGCGACGGGCTCGACCAGCTCCGCCTGCCCCGAGGCCAGGGTCGCCGGATTCCAATGGGCGCCGGAGTCGCGTGAGACGAAGACGCTGAGGCCTTCCCCCTCGATCGCCAGCTTCGCGGAGGTGACGACGTTGGCGGCGCTGACCTTGAAGACGACGGTCCCGGCCCCGTGCTGGGCGCGCGCGAGGCCCTCTTTCGACCAGTTGACGTCGGCGTCGGAATACACCAGCGAGCGGGTGGCGGGATTCTTGAGGTCGGGCGCGTAGTGCCAGACCCCGGTCGCTCGGATGCTGTGGTTCGTATCCTCGGGATCCTTCCCGCGCAGCGGGCGGTAGTAGCGGGGATCGGGCTTTCCGGAGTCGAGGTTCCTCCAGTGGCGGACGTAGGACTCGTCGGGCCGGAGCGTGACGGCGAAGGTCCGGCCCCAGCGGGCGGCCAGGTGGTCGTCGATCACGTCGTTGGGAGGCAGGAAGGAGTCCATTCCGTTCGCGAGGGAGCGGTTGAACTGCACGGGGCACTCGGTGCCGACCCGCCAGCCCTGGTGGTCGTTGAGCCCCTTCACGGGGTTCGTCCCGATCTCGGGCGGGAAGTTCTCGAGGTAGAAGCGCGGGTTCTTCTCGATCTCGCGGACGCCGGCGATCTCGCCCTTGTCGTTGAAGCAGAAGAAGCTCATCGAGTTGTCGAACATGTGCCAGGCCTTGCCTCCGTCCCAGGAGCATTCGCAGACGGTGTGGTCGCCCAGCTGGACGTAGTGGGCCTTCCATCCCAGGTTGAGCCAGAGCGAATTGTCGATTCCCGAGATGATGCCGCACTGGGTGTAGCCGTAGCTCGTGAACATCGCGATCGGGTCGAGGACCTCGTGGCCCTCCTCGGTGGGGTAGGCCGTCTGCTTCCGCAGGCGCTGCGACCAGCGCCAGACGTTGACCGCCTTCTCCTGGGGCGTGGCGATTTGCGACGTCACCGAGTACAGGTAGCTCTGAAGGTCGCTGAAATCGGGCGCGTTGTCGGTGACCAGCGTGATGTTGTAGTCGGTTCCGGGGCCCTCGGGGGCTTTCACAACTTGAGCCGGCGGCGGGGGAGGAGGCTCCGACGGCGCCGCCAGCATCGCGACCGGCAGCGTCACCACCGCGACGGCCGCGGCGGCCATCAGCGAGAGCTTCAGCTTGAGCCAGGCCAGTCCCTTGACGACTCCCTGCGCGATCGCGGCGGCTCCGCCTCCGCCGGCGGCGGCGAGCGCCGAGTACTGGAGCGTTCCCAGGAGCGCGGGGGGCACGGCCGCCTGGGCCTCTCCGGCGAGGAGGGCGAGCAGCGCTCCGCTGGTCAGGGCCACGCCGCGGCGCGACAGGAGGCTGCGGAGCCGGTTCAGTCCCTCCATGGCGCGCCATCCGAGCGTGCCCTGGGCGCAGCCCGCGGCCCGCGCGGCCTCCTCCTGGCTGCGGCCCTCGAGGTAGCGGAGGACCACGGCCTCGCGGAAGGCCGCGGGGAGCGCGGCGAGCGCGGCGTCGACCTCTTCGCGCCAGAGGGATTCGGGGGATGCTTTCATGGAAGAGGCCTCCCGCTCGTGGGCGGCGCGGCGGCGGCGCGCCCGGAGCAGCTTGAGCGATGTCCGCCTCGAGACTTCATGGAGCCAGCCGGGAAGGGCGCCGCGGACCGCCTCGGGCTGCCGGGCCAGCGCGAGGAAGACCCCCTGGGCGGCGTCCTCCGCGGCATGGGGATCGCGGAGGATGCGGACGCAGGTCCGGAAGACCATCGCCCCGTGGCGGGCGACGAGCTCGTTGAAGGCTCCTCCGCTGCGCCGGTCGCGGAATTCCGCCAGGAGCTCCGCATCGCCGGCCGGTCGGGATTCGGTCACATTCGCCCTCATTCTATGTGTACGTACCCGGCGGGGCCGGCCGTATTGGGCGAAAACGAATCAATCGGAATCTTCCTCGTCCGGGGGCAGCGCCTCGTGGAAGAGCCGCTTCAGGAGGACGGTGGCGTAGCTTCCCTTGGGGAGCTCGAAGGAGAGCGTCATCTTCCGGCGGCCGCGCTGGAGCTCGTCGTCGCCCGTGGAGGAGGCCAGCCCGCCGGGGGCGATGATCGCATCGCGCCGCCCCTTGCCGAAGAAGGTCTTCGCCAGCTTCTTGAGGCGGAACTGCCGCTGCTCGACCTTCTCCTCCGCCAGCAGGGCCGCGGTGATCCCCGCCGCCTCGCCGTCGAAGAGCTGGGAGGGCGTGATCAGCGGGATCGCGAGCTCGGCCAGGTGGTCGTGATCGGCCGGGGCGAGGCTGCGGTAGAAGACGTGCTTCCCGGCGGCGTAGCCCACTTCGTAGGTCTCGGGCAGCTTGCGGACGATTTCTGCGAGCGTCCGATTCCAGAGCCAGCTCTGGTAGGCGGATACATAGAGGATCCTGAGGTTCTGCTCGATCAGCTCGAAGGCGAACCCGAAGGCGCCGGGATGACCGGCGAGGTAGGAGGCGACCGAGCGCTCCGTCGACATCGGTAGCTCCTTCGCCAGCCCGGCCCAGTCGCCCCAGCGGCCGCGCATGAGGTTTTTGATCTCCCGCTGCCGCTTGCGATCCTCGCCGGAGGGCGAGGCGAGGGCCAGCTTGAGCGCCTTCTCGTTCTCCCCGCGGACGAGGGCGCGGCCGATGAACTCCCCGTCCGTCCCCCGGAGCGATCCGAAGCGCTGGTCGTCGAAGTAGTTGGGCACGCCGAAGCGCTTCACCGGGCCGAGGTCGGGGATCTCGCCCAGGTCCCGGATCGTGATCTCGAAGCGGTTCCCCTGGAAGCTGGACCGGGTGATGGGGTCGCGGGAACGCCCCAGGAACTCGACGCGGAAGGCGGAGCCCTCGAAGGGGCGTTCGGGGCCGCCGCGGACGGAGATCATCTGCTCGGTGCGGGCGTGGCGGTCCTTGAGACCGCCGAAGGAGATCTGCGCCTGCGAGAGGTTCCAGTTCTTCGAGAGGCTGCGGACCGCCTCGATCGTCCCGATGTCCCACTTCACGAGTCGGTAGAGGGCGAAGGGTCCGGTCTTGGAGATCTCGAACTTGTCCAGCTCGGTGACGACGAAATCCTCGGGGCGCTGCTTGATCTTCAAGGGCGGGAATCTAACCGTAGCCGAGCTCGTCGAGCTGCGAATCGTCCAGGCCGAAGTAGTGGCCGAGCTCGTGAAGGACGGTCTCCTGGATGCACTTGACCATGTCGGCCCGCGTCCGGCAGTCGCGCTCGATCGCGCGCTTGAAGATCGTGATCCGGTCGGGCATCGCCATGTTGTAGTCCGGCCCGCGACTCCCGAACGGCGTGCCCTCGTAAAGGCCATAGAGTCCGCCGT
>JACQFK010000392.1 GCA_016200125.1 Planctomycetota bacterium | reverse complement strand
CTTGGTCGCGGCCACGCCGACCTCGAGGCCGGCCCGCATGAAAAGCGTCTGGTCGGCCTCCCGCGCGAGCGTGCTCCCCTTCACGTTCGTGACCGCCAGCACCTTCGAGCCCGCCTCCTGCGCGATCCGGACCGCCGCCAGCGTGTCGGCCGTCTCGCCCGACTGGGAGACCGCGATCACGAGGGTCCCGCGGCCGAAGGGATGGTCGCCGTAGCGGAGCTCGCTCGCGAGCCCCACCTCGACCGGTAGCCGCGCCAGCTCCTCGATCGCGACCTTGCCCACCAGCCCCGCGTGCCACGCGGTGCCGCAGGCGACGACGACGACGCGCCCGATCCCGCGCGGCAGCCGCACGTCGTCGAGCGCCTCCTCGCGGCCCGCGACCTCGGCGGCGATCGTCTCCTGCTGCTCGTGGATCTCCTTGAGCATGAAGTGCGGGTAGCCGCCCTTGAGCGCCGTCTCCGCCTTCCACGCGACCTCGATCGGCCGCCGCCGGATCTTGCCCAGCTTCCGGTCGAAGATCTGGACGCCGTCGGAGTCGATCTTGGCGACCTCGTTCTCCCCGAGCGGGACGATCCGGCGCGTGTACTTGAGGAGCGCCGAGAGGTCGCTCGCGAGGAAGTTCTCGCCCTTCCCCAGCCCCAGCACCAGGGGGCAGTTCACCCGCGCGGCGATGAGCAGGCCCGGGTGGTCGGCGTTCACGACGCCCAGCGCGAAGCTCCCGCGGACCCTCTCGAGGGCGGCCGTGACCGCCTTGAGCGGGTGGGCGTTTCCCTGCTTCCGGTACTGCTGCTCGATCAGGTGGGCGAGCACTTCCGTGTCGGTCGCGGAGCTGAACCGGTGGCCCTTCAGCTCGCGCCGCAGCTCCTGGTAGTTCTCGATGATGCCGTTGTGCACCACGGCGATGCGCCCGTCGCAGGAGCGGTGGGGATGCGCGTTCGACTCGTTGACGCCGCCGTGCGTGGCCCAGCGGGTGTGGCCCAGCCCGGTGCCCCCGTGCAGCGGATGCGCGCGGAGCCGCTCCGACAGCGCGGAGAGCTTGCCGGGCGCCCGGGCGACCTCGAGCCCCTTCCCGTTCAGGAGGACGACGCCGGACGAGTCATAGCCCCGGTATTCCAGGCGCTTGAGCCCGTCCAGGAGGACTTCGAGCGCCGGCCGGGGACCGACATATCCGACGATGCCGCACATGAGGGCGTGGATTCTAGCATGCGCGGCGGCGGCGGGGAATCCCCTCCCCCCGCTATTGCTCCTTGATCCGGAGGTTGCGGTACTCCATCTGCCCCCGGTCCGCCTCGAGGCCGATGCCGCCGGTCTCGGGGAGCTTGAGCGCCGCCTCGAGCACCTCGCCGTTGCAGGTGCAGTGGGCGGTCTGGCCCTTCACCACGACGATGATCTCGTTCCAGTCCTGGGGCTTGTACTTCTCGAGCTTCTTGTAGGGGCCGGCGACCAGGTAGTCGCGGACCTGCAGCTGCGGCTTGCGGACGAAGAGGCCGCTGTCGGCGTTCACCGCGGCGCGGAACTCCAGGCGGAGCTCGAAGTCCTTCGGGAACGCCTTCGAGGTCCAGAGCTGGGCGATGCCCTTGCCGGGGTTGACGACGATCATCCCCTCCTTCGCCGTGTAGCGGCCGTCCGACGCCTCGATCTTCCCGTCGAAGCTCTCGAACTTGTCGCCGTTCTTGTAGCCCCACCCCGTGAGGTCCTTCGTGAGACCGACGTTCATGGCATCTCCCTTTCTTGGCTCGGCCCATCTTGACTCAAAATCCGGGAGGGAGGAAGTAAATTAGAAAAATGGTAGGATGCCCGCCATGGGACGAAGCTTCCGCTTTCTCCTCCTGGCGGCCCTGGCGGGATGCACCACGAACAACGATTCGATCTCCTTCGGGGGCTTCCCGCGGGCCGTGGCGGTGGATGCCACCCACGCCTATGTCGCCGGAGATCTCATCAGCTTCTTCTTTCTCAAGAAGGGCGCGCAGACCGACCAGTGGCGCATCGAGAAGCGGCAACTCAGCGACGGCGCGCCGGATCCCGCCTTCGGCAGCGGCGGCGCGGTCATCGTCAGGATATCGGCCGCGCCGCGCGCGATCGTCCTCGACGCGACGTCGCTTTACGTCGGCGGCGGAGGCAGCTCCGGATGGCGCCTGGAGAAGCGGGATCTCGCGACGGGATCTCTCGTCGCCGGCTTCGGCGCGGGCTGAGTGGCGACGGGCGCCACGACGGGCTCGGTCCGCGCGATGGCCGCGGACGCAACGTCCCTCTATCTGGCGGGAGACGAGGGCAGCGGCATCAACACGCAGTGGCGGATCGAGAAGCGGCTTCTCGCCGACGGCTCGCTCGATCCCGCCTTCGGCGCGGCGGGAGTCGTGACGATCAACCCGGCCGGAGGCGACGACTTTCCGAACGCTCTGGTCATCGACGCGACCTCCCTGTACGTCGGCGGCGTCGATTCGGGCGGGGACGGTTCGCGCCGCCGGATCGAGAAGCGCGCCCTGTCGGACGGGACTCCGGACGCGGCCTTCGGCGCCGCCGGCGTGCTGACCGCGGATCTTCCGGGGGCCGAGGCGGTCGGCGGGCTCGGCCTCGACGCCACCTCACTCTATGTCGGGGGCAGCGACAGCTCCGCCGGCTCGCCTCGGTGGCGGATCGAGAAGCGGAACCTGTCGGACGGCGCGCTCGACGCGGCCTTCGGCACGGCCGGCGTGGTCATCCCCGTCCTCAGCGGCTTCGGCGGCGGAATCACGGCGATCACGCTGGAAGGGACGGCCTTCTACGCGTCGGGCTACGAGGATCTGGTCCCGACCCCTCTGGCCGAATCGCAGTGGCGGATCGAGAAGCGAAACGCGTCGGACGGATCCCCCGTCGCCGCCTTTGGGACGGGCGGAGTGGTCACGCGCAACCGGACCAACCGGACCGACGTGCCCCACGCGGCCGCCGCAGGCGCGGCGGGACTGATGGTCGTGGGAGAGGGCAACACCTCGACCCATGCCTGGCAGCTCGAGTTGTTCACTTCGGCCGCCGGTGCGACGATCTGGAGCCGCTGATGCGCCGTCTGACGCTCAGGGCTTGTTGTTGTCCGGCTTCTTGGGCTCGATCTTCTTCTTGAAGGCGCCCGAGCCCTTCTGTTCCTGGGCCGGAGGAGGAGGCGGCGGCTCTTCCTTCTTCACCGTGGGGGGGACGACGCCGGGATCCGGCTTCCTCTCGATCTTCTTCGGTTCGTGCTCCGGCGGCCTCGCCACCTTCCGCTCGTCGACGAACACCCACTGCCCGCCCTGGTTGACGTGGCCGCAGCCGGGGCCGTGGTGGTGGCCGTTGGACAGGTACCAGCCGCCGTTGTAGTAGAAATGGCCGCAGTGATCGTTGTGGACGTGGCCGGCGACGACGACGACCGTGTTGCCGTGCATCGGGCCTCCGTCGTCGTGGACCCACATGCCGCCCATGTAGACGTGGCCACAGCCCGCGTAATGGCGGTGGCCTTCCATCACATACCAGCCGCCGTGCCAGTAATAGTGGCCGCAGATGTCGGAGTGGACGTGGCCGCCGACGGCGACATATTCGACCCGCCCGGTGGTGTGAACGACGCAGCCGGCGACGGCTGCAACCACGGCGGCGAGGCTGAACGCGATGAGCGTCTTCATCAATCCCCCTTGTTAACCTGGTACATAGTATCTCCCACGAC
>JACQFK010000391.1 GCA_016200125.1 Planctomycetota bacterium | reverse complement strand
TGCTTCAGGGCCTGACGGCCGACCAGGTGCGGGACCTGATGACCTTCCTTCTCAGCGCGGCGCCTCGCTGACCGCTTCCCGCAGGTATAATGGCGGAGTGATGCGCCGCCTCTGCCTCCTTCTCCTCCTCGTCGCCTGGCCGGCGACGGCCGAGGACGTCTGGACCGGAGTCGACCGCGTGGTCGCCGTCGGAGACGTCCACGGCGACTACGACCAGTTCGTCGCCGTGCTCCGCTCCGCCGACCTGATCGACGCGCAGGGGAAATGGTCCGGCGGCAAGACCCACCTCGTCCAGACCGGCGACATCCTCGACCGCGGACCCGATTCCCGCAAGGCGATGGACCTGCTCATGCACCTCGAGGAGGAGGCGCCGAAGGCCGGCGGCGCGGTCCACGCCCTGATCGGCAACCACGAGGCGATGAACATGTACGGCGACCTGCGCTACGTCGTGCAGGGCGAGATCGACGCCTTCAAGGAGGGCAACTCCGACGGCCTCGCGGAGCATCGCGCGGCCTTCAGCGCCAAGGGCAAGTACGGGAAGTGGATCCTGGGCCACAACGCCGTCATCCAGATCGACTCCACGCTCTTCCTCCACGGCGGAATCTCGCCCAAGTACGCCGACTGGACGGTGCGCCGGATCAACGACCAGGTCCGCGCCGAGCTCTCGGACTTCTCGAGGATGGAGGGCGGGATCGTGCAGGACTCGGACGGCCCGCTGTGGTACCGCGGCCTTGCGACGGGCGGCGACGAGGAGCAGCTCCGCAAGCTGCTCTTCAACTACAAGGTCGATCGCATTGTGATCGGCCACACCTTCACGGACGGCGCGATCACCCCGCGCTTCGACGGCAAGGTGATCCAGATCGACATCGGCCTCTCGCGCTTCTACGATCCGAAGGGCCGCATGGCCTGCCTGGTGATCGAGAAGGGCAAGCCCCACGCCCTCCACCGCGGCAGGAAGGTGGATCTCCCCTGGAACGGAGAGGGCGATCGCGAGCGCTACGAGAAGCAAACCCGGGCGCTGGACCTCGAGGCGCTGAAGAAGTAGAGCGCGGGCGGCTACTTCGGATCCACCGGCCAGAACACCTCTTCCGACTTCACGAACGATTCGAGGTACTCCCGCTCCTGCAACAGCGGACCTTGCAGGATTCCGGCCAGATGCGTGGAGTGGTCCCGGATGGCGGCCTGCTTGAGACGGATCTCCTCCGTTGAGAGCGAGATCCGCGAAGGCGGCGGCCAGGCGACGCCCTGCGGTATCCGCTCTCCCTTCACGTCATGCGCTTCGAGACGTGACTGAGGGGTGACCCCGAGCGGCCAGGGCCACTCCGGGCCTCCGTGGATCAGGTAGGTCTGGAGGACGCCCCCGTATCCGGCCGCCTTCGCTCCGTCCCGGACGAAGCGGAACGCGGCCTGGTGGTCGCGATGGCGGTCGGCCTCGCTCGTCACGCAGAGGCGGCCCGGCTTGAAGGTCCGGATCAGGTCGACGACGTCCGTCAGGACCGAGGCGTAGGTGTAGGGCGCGCCGCGCTCGGTCGCGGCCCGCTGCGTGAACTTCTGCCGGAACGGCGCCCCGGTCCGGGCGAGATAGACCTGGTCGAGGCCGGCGTCGGGATAGCCGAGGAACAGGAGATCCCCGGGCGATCCGCCGAGCGTCCGGAAGGCCGCCTGCGACTGCTTCTGACGGTAGCGGGCGAGCTCCAGGAAATCATCGGGCGTCAGCTGTTCCGTCGGCTTGCGGACGAGGAGCGACGCAAAGCCCGGGAAGCCGTCTCCGCTCGTGAAGAGGACGACTTTGACGCGCTTTCCCTCCGCCAGCGTCCGGCGGATGATGCCGGCGCAGCCGAGCGCCTCGTCATCGGGGTGGGGCGCGAAGACCAGGAGGTCCGCGGGATCGGGGGGCGGCTCCGGAACGCCCGCGCAACCCGCGAGGACGCCGCAGAGCAGCAGCCCGATTCTCACACCAGGCCCGTCAGCGTGCCCGTGCTCGTGGAGAACTTGTCGATCGGGAGGCCGAGCTTCTGCAGCATCGAGACGAAGACGTTGCAGAGCGGCGGCGGATTCGCCGGATCGAAGGCCAGGTGCTGACCGTGCTTGAAGCCGCCGCCGGCCAGCAGGACCGGGAGGTTCTTCACGGCGTGGCTGCTGCCGTCCCCCAGGTTGCTGCCGATGAAGACGGTCGTCCGCTCGAGGAGGCTCGCGCCCTCCTCCTTCGTCGCCTTGAGCTTGGCCAGCAGGTCGCGCAGCGTCTTCATCGTCTCGATCTCGACGAGCTTGAGCTGTTCGAGCTTGGTCGGCTCCTTGCCGTGGTGGGACAGGTCGTGGTGCCCGAGCGTCACGCCGGCGATCGGCGGCGCGTGGGTGGAGCCGCCCAGCATGATCGTGATGAGCCGCGTCGAATCGGTCTGGAGCGCCAGATGAGTGAGATCGAAGAGCAGCTTCGTCCGGCCGATCAGGTCGGCGGCCATGGCGATGTCGGTCGGCGGTTTCGCATCGACCTTGGGCTTGGGCTTCTTGAACCAGAGCTCATCCTGGGCCAGCCGCTTCTCCAGGTCGCGGACGCTGGTGGCGTACTCCTCGAGCTTGGCGCGGTCGTCGGCGCCGACGCTGGCCTGCAGCTTCTTCGCCTGATCGCGGACGTCGTCGAGGATCGACCGGCCGTCCGCCAGGCGGCGGGCATGGGCCAGGTGCTCTTCCGGGCTGTCGGCGAGGAAGAGCTTGGCGAAGACCCGGGACGGCGACGTCGATGCCGGGACGGGCGCCCCGGTCCGCGTCCACGAGAGTCCCTCGACCTCGCCCGACAGCGCCAGGCTGGAAATCCGCGTCTCCCCCTCGAGGTGCTCCGCGGCCAGCTGGTCGAGCGAGATCTCGTTCTTGAAGCCGGGCCGCCCCGCTCCGGGGGCGCCGGTCAGGAAGCTGGCCGTGGCCTGATGGGCGAAGCCGGGATTGTTGCCCGCGTGGCAGAGCCCGGAGATGATCGTGAAGTCCTCCCGGAAGTCCTTGATCACCTCCAGGTACGGCGTCAGGGCGTAGTCCTTGCCCGCCTTCTCGGGAAAGAGGAAGGCCGGATGCAGGCCGAGCGGCGCGCAGAGGCAGACCATGCGCTGCCTCGGCTTCCCGGGAAGCGCCCAGGCGTCGAGCAGGGGCAGGGCCAGCGTGCCGGCCGCGGTCCGCAGGAACTGACGTCGCTTCATCATGGCCGTTCCTCTATTTGGTCTGGAAGAGCTTGCTCTGCACGATCTCGTGCACCAGGGTCCGGAAGCCGTAGTCCTTCGCCTTGACCGCGCGGACGACGGCGTCGATCTCCGATTTGTCGACCGACGCGGGCACCCCGCCCGTGGCGTAGGTCAGCAGCTTGTCGGCGAGGGCGCGGGCGAGCAGGTCCTTGTCCTTCAGGAGCAGCTGCTTGAACTCGTCGATGTTCTGGAACTTGCGGCCGTCGGGCATCACGTCGCCGGCGTCCACGACCGGACCCTTCTTGTAGCGCTTCCCGCTGACGGCTTCCCCCTTGCCGACGCTCCGGTAGTAGTCGCGCCAGCCGCCGATCACGTCGAAGCTCTCGAGCGCGAAGCCGGGGGGATCGATCTTGACGTGGCAGATCGCGCACTCGGGGACCGAACGGTGCTTGGCCAGCTGCTCGCGGATTGTCGTGGCGCCTCGGATGTCCGGCTCCACGGCCTCGACGTCGACGGTCGGCTTGGGCGGAGGCGTGCCCAGAATGCGGTCGAGCACCCAGGCGCCACGGAGGACCGGCGACGTGGTCGTGCCGTTCGCGGTGACCTTGAGCACGGCGCCCATCGTGAGGACGCCGCCGCGGTGGCTTTCCGGCGGCAGCGCGACCTTGCGGAAGTTCCGTCCCTCGATGCCGGGGATCCCGTAGAGCTCCGCCAGCGGCGCATTGATCATCGAGAAGTCCGAGGAGACGAAGTTGGCCAGGCTGAGGTCGTTCTTCAGCACTTCGTCGAAGAAGAGGAAGGGCTCCTGGAGCATGGACTCCTTCAGGCCGTCGTTGAACTCCGGATAGAGGGCGTAGTCTGGCATGGTGGCGTCGATGTTGCGGAGGCTCAGCCACTGGCCCGCGAAGTTCTTCGTGAAGGCCGCGGCCTTGGGGCTCCGGAGCATCCGTTCGACCTGCTCCCGGAGCGCCGGCGTCAGCTTCTTCGCCTCGGCGAGCGCGAGAAGCTCGTCGTCGGGCATGCTGCTCCAGAGGAAGTACGAGAGCCGGCTCGCGAGGGCGAACTCGTCCAGCTTGCCGGGCTTTTCGCGGAGGAAGAGGAACTCCGGCGAGACCAGCACCGATTTCAGCCCGACCCGCAGCGCCTGCTCGAAGGAGTAGCCCTCCCCCAGCTTCGCCTTGACGCGGGTCATGAAGGGCTGCAGGTCGGCGTCCGTCACGGCGCGGCGGAAGGCGCGGCGGGTGAAGCTGCGGAGGATTCGTTCGACGTCCGCCGCCGGTTCCCTGGAGACCGCGGGCACCTGGGCCTGGTCGCCGAACAGCTTCTTGTGGCTGGGCGGGGGCCAGGACTCCATCAGCGGCCCCTCGATCTCCACCCATTGCACGGCCAGGCCCGGGCCCTTGTAGTTCTGCGCGCCGACCTTCTGGACGGTGGGCGGGGTGACGCCGAGACCTTCCGCGACGATGCGGAAGGTGTTCTGCGGGTCCAGGTGATCGGTGAATTCCACGACGGTCGGCGTATCATTGGGGACGTCGTAGTAGCCGACCAGGTGCTGCGAGGTGACCCCCTGCATGGAGCCGGCCAGGACGTAGAAGGTGGCCGGCTTGCCCGGGTTCTGGTACCCGTAGGCAGAGATCCTGACACGGTAGTTGCCCGGGAACTTCGAGGTGAACTGCCAGAGCGTGACGCAGATGTTGGCGGAGATCCAGGAGCTGAAGATGGCGAGGCTGCCGTCCTCCAGCTTGCGGTAGACCTCGCCGCTCGGATGTTCGTCCTTGACGGCGATGCGCTTGCTGAAGATCCAGGGCTTCTGGCCGCTCGCGATGGCCGAGTTCAGGGCGCGGTCGGCGGCCTCGAGGTAGCGCTCCATGAGGAACGAGGAGGAATGGAGCGCGTCGGCGACGTTGTCGAAGCCGTGGTCGGAGCTGTCGGCGGGCAGGAGGTCCTGCAGGCCGACTTCGACCGACAGCAGGTCGCGAATCGTGTTCTCGTACTCGACGCGGTTGAGGCGCCGGAGGACGACGCGGCCCTGGGTGCTGCGGCGGGCGGTTTCAACCATGTCGATCTTGCCGTTGGCCCAGGCCACGAGGGCGTCCACGTCGGCCTTGGCCGGGCGAGGCTTGGGCTTCGGCGGCATGGCGCCGGACGCGAGCTGTTCTTTCACGGCCTGCCAGCGCCCTTCCGCGGCTTTGGTGGCGAGGCTGTAGTCGAGCTGGTCGACACGGAACTTGCCCTTGGCCTTCTCGGGTCCGTGGCACTCGAGGCAGCCCTTGGTGAGGAAAGCGCGGACGGGTTCGGCAGCGGGATCAGGCCGGGTCTTCGCGCTGTCCTGCGCCCCGGCGGCGGGGAGCAAGAGGAGGACTGACGCGGCGGCCCGGAGGATCGTTTTCATGTCAGTGTTCTCGCCCTTTGCCCTTCATACGCCTGGGCCCGCACTTCCGGGGCCCAAATTTCGCAAAGTGGTCAGACCAGTTCGCAGGATGCGGCGCCTTGTGTTATGCTATCCGCCATTCGGGAGCAGCCCATGTCGATCAGCGACCTTCAGAAGCGCTTCGGGGTCCCGGGAGTCGTCCAGGTCGACGAGGGCCGCGGCGGACTTCCCCGGCTGACGCTGACGAGCGACCTGGCCTCCGCGGAGATCTACCTCCACGGCGCGCACCTCACCCGGTTCCAGCCGCGCGGCGCGAAACCGCTGCTCTTCATGAGCGACGAGAGCCTCTTCGACCCCGCCAAGCCCATCCGCGGCGGCGTCCCCGTCATCTTCCCCTGGTTCGGTCCGAAAGCCGGCCCTCCCGAGGCTCCGATGCACGGCTTCGCGCGGATCCGGGCCTGGACGCTGGACTCCTGCGCCCTGCAGGCCGACGGATCCGCCCGCGTCGCCTTCACGCTCCAGAGCGACGACGCCACCCGCAGCCTCTGGCCGCATTCCTTCGGGCTCCGGCTGAACTTCACCCTGGGCCGCTCCCTCGGCCTCGAGATGGAAGTCCGCTGCGACGGCCCCTCCTTCAGCTTCGAGGAGGCCTTCCATACCTATCTCCTTGTCGGCGACGTCCGCCGGGTCAGCGTCGAGGGCCTCCAGAACGCCGAGTACATCGACAAGGTCGACGCCTTCAAGCGCAAGACCCAGCCGCCCGAGGCGGTCCGCATCGCCGGCGAAACCGACCGCGTCTACCTGAACACGCGCAGCAGCTGCGTGGTCCGCGATCCGGTCCTGGAGCGGACCCTGAAGGTCGAAAAGGAGAACTCCGGCACGACCGTGATCTGGAACCCCTGGATCAACAAGGCCCGCGCGATGCCCGACTTCGGCGACGACGAGTGGCCGCAGATGCTCTGCGTGGAAACCGCCAACGCGGGCGACGGCGCCGTCCGTCTCGAAGGCGGCCAGACACACCGGATGCGGGCGCAGCTCGAAGTCTCGGGGTGAGGATCGGCGTAGAACTGATGATGATGCTCGCCGCGGCGCTGCTGGGGGCGCTGGCCGTCCAGGCCGAGAAGCTCCCCGACTTCCAGCCGGGAACGAGCGACGCCACCTTCGAGAAGTCCTCGCCCAAGAGCGACAACGACACCCTCAAAGCGCGCTTCCGCTTCAAGGTGGAGTTCACGCCCTACAACGTCAACCAGGAGAAGTTCCGCCTCCTCGTGCCCAGGTCCTACACCCACGACGAGAAGTGGGGGCTCTTCGTCTACGTGAATCCCGGGGACGACGCGGGGCTTCCCGGCGGCTACGAGGCGATCCTCGAGAAGCACAAGCTGCTGGCGGTCGCCGCCCACAAGACCGGCAACGAGAGAAACGTCGTGGACCGCTTCCGCCTCGCGCTGGACGCGCGGCACAACATGGTCCTGCGCTTCAACATCGATCCCGCCCGGGTCTATGTCTCCGGCTTCTCCGGCGGCGGGCGGATCGCCAGCATGCTGGCGGTCGCGTATGCGGATCTCTTCCCTGGCGCGATCCCCTTCTGCGGGGCGAACTTCTACCTGAACATCCCCTCGGAGCCGGGCAAGGTCTGGCCCCCCAACTACACGCCCGCGGCGGACACGCTGCGGACCGCCAAGTCGACCGCGCGCTACGTGCTCGTGACCGGGGAGAAGGACATGAACCTGAAGAACACGCAGGCGGTCTACGATCTCGGCTTCAAGAAGGAAGGCTTCAAGCACGCCCTGCTGATGGAAGTGCCCGGGATGGGACACTCGCCCCCGCCCGCCGAATGGTTCGACAAGGGCCTCGACTTCCTGGACACGCCCAAGTAACCGTCTATTTGCCCAGGGCTCCGGCGTCCCGCGCGCCCGCCGGCTTCCGGCCGCTGAAATCGCGGAGCTGCGGCCCGTCGAACTCCCAGGCGAACAGTTCCTCGATCGTCGTATCCGCGTCGGCCAGCGTCCCCTGCGCGACGCGCAGGAAGTCGATCGCGCCGTCCAGGTTGCTTCCCACCACGAGGTCCCCTTCGTTCGCCAGCGACACGCCGGCGTCGATGCCCGCGCCCGAGGCGTCCTTCCGGCCGTCCACGTAGACCGTCAGCGTCTTCGCCTGCCGGTCGGCCTCCACGATCGCGTGATGCCAGCGGCCGTCGTTGACCTTGGTCTTGCCGTCCAGGTGCGCCGTCGCCGCGCTGAAGGACAGCTGGCCGGCGGACGTGAGCGCCACGCCGTAGCCCGTGCCCTTCATCTTCTCGATCAGGACGCCGCCGCCGTGGCCGGGGGCCGTCTTGAAGTAGACCTCGATGAGCAGGTTCGACGTGTAGACCTGCGGGTTCTTCAGGGCTTCGCCCTCGATCCGGCAGGGCTCGGGCTGGGCCCCTTCGTGCAGGCTCTTCTTCCGGTCGTTGAACGTGAAGGGCGTCATCATGTCGGCGTGCGAGAGCGTCAGGACCTGCTTCTTCGCCGGCGAGAAGCTCAGCGCGCCCGCGATCCAGTCCTCCAGGGGACCCTGCACGTAGTCGCCGGCGGCGATGTTCTGCCCCTTGAGCGGATACATGGGGCGGTCATGGTAGGTGTCCCTCGAGACGTGGTAGTCGGTCATGTACCAGTGCTCGTCCGGCACCACGGCGGGATCGCTGCCCAGCGGGTAGAAGTTCCACTCGCCCACGACGCCGGAGAGCGCCCAGGGGACGAAGACCTTGGCGCCTTTTCCGAGTCCGGGGGATTTCTCGGCTGGCCTGAAGTCGCCCTTCGCCGGGTCCCGGAGCAGCGGAGCCTTGGAGACTTCGCCCAGCTCCGTGAGCAGGCTCTTGTGCTTTTCGAGCGCGCCCTTGAACGCGTCGAAGTCCATCAGCCAGCGGCCCGAGGGCTCCAGCACGCCCAGGCGCTGGAAGTCGTGGAAGAAATTTCGGCCGTAGGCGTTCGTGTCCAGCGCGAACTGCGCCTTCTGCGGGCCCGCGTCCTTGGCGTTGCCGTCGGCGGCCGTCCGGGCCGGATCGGCGTGACGGAGCACGAACTCGCCGATGCCCTCCCAGACGTTGCCGAGGTACTTGTTGCGGCCCGCTGAGGGTTCCTGCCGCCGCGAGCCGGTGTGGAAGTTGTAGACCGTGTTGTTGAAGAAGGTGTTCTGGTAGCTGATGATCTCCTGGAAGGCGGAGCAGTTGACCACGGGGCTCGAGACGTCCTTGGCCTTGCCCCAGGCGATGTTGTTGAAGTGGTAGTTCTTGAAGGCGCCGTCGAGATAGTAGGCGTGGCCGAAGCCCGCGTCCGAGTTGCTGTAGCGTTCCCAGTTGCGGTAGCCCAGCGCGTCGTAGGAGAGGTTGTCGTAGACGTAAGCGGGGCCGCCCTGCCAGGTCTCGATGCCGCCGTAGTCGTTGCAGTTCAGCATCGACTCCCACACCTTGTTGTGGTGGATCAGGATGCGCGTGAAGGGGACGTCGCCCCACATGCCGCTGGTCTTGGAGCCGACCACGTCGATGCCCTGCGCGTAGGAGCGTTCGATCACGTTGCCCGCGATTTCCACGCTGCGCGCGCCGGCGACTTCGATGCCCGTGCCGGTGTTGAAGCGCGAGGGCCGCGTGCCGGTCTCGAGCGAGTGGTTGCGGTGGATTCTCACGTCGCCCAGGCGGCCGCGGAGCTTCGCGTAGCCCCAGCCCGAGCCGTCCGCGACGCTGAGGATGCCGAGGTCCGTGCGGCGGAAGTCGTTGTCCTCGATGCGGACCTCGTCGACGCGCTGGCCTTCGACGTTGGACTTCACGCGGATGGGGAAGCAGACGTCCTCGAAGAGGCAGTTGGAGATGCGGATGTCCCGGCCCGAGCCCCAGACGCGGACGCAGGCCGGATGCGAGTCGGCGCGCAGGCCCCAGGGGGTCGTGCTCCAGTCCCAGGTCGCCGCGGTGATGTCCCAGGGCGCGGTCGTGTAGCGGAAGGTCAGGCCGCTGACGTGGAGGTGCTCGACGTTCTTGCCGTCGACCAGCGTCGGGCGCTTGCCGGCCTCGACGCGGACGCTGTTGGGATCGGCGTCGTTGGGCAGGCGGAGGTAGAGGCGGCCGCCCTTGGCCTTCCGGTCGAACCAGTACTCGCCGTCGGGGTCGTCGAGGTAGTGCGGCTTGTCCTCGAGGTAGTAGCGCATGTTCCGCATGATGACGCCGCCGGCCCCGCCGCCGGTCCAGCCGGCGAATCCCAGGCCCTTCTTCTCCAGGTCCACGACTTCCACCGGGGTCGGGTAGGGCCCGCTCATGACCCAGCCGTACTCGGGCCAGATCAGGGCTCCCTTGAAGTACTCGGCCGGCTTGTCCTTGATGTGCTTGGTGTCGACGCCGAGGTGGATGTCCTGGCCGCCCGCGTTCTTGATGGTGTTGCCGAAGGGTTTGCGGGGATTGTCCCACACCCACCATTCGCTCTTCACGTCGTCGGGATTGGAGCGCTTCCAGTTCGGCGTGCGCGCCAGGGGGATGCGGAAGTAATCGCCTTCCCCGCGCACGAGCCAGACGCTGCGCGGAGCAAAGTCCAGATCCGCGGTCCAGACTTTCTCGGGCTCGGGGATGTCCTTGTGGTCCGCGCCCTTCTTCCAGCCGGCGATGCGTTCCGAGCCGCAGATCACGGCGTCGCCCTTGCCCCAGGCGGGATCGCGGGTGAGCCGGATGGGTTGTCCGGGCTTTCCGGCTTCGGCGACATTGAGGGAGCCGCGGTAATAGACGCCGCCCTTGAAGAGGTAGGTGTGGATGCCTTTGCACTCCTTGGCGTTCCCGACGGCCGCCGGATCCCAGGGGTGGTGCTTCCAGGGCTTCTCCTTGGACGCGCCGTCCTGAGCGTCGTCTCCGGCCTCGAAGTCGATGTAGCGCGCGGAGTCGCCCTTCTCGAAGACGAAGGGCGCGGGCTTCCACGTCAGGTCCCCTTTCGGATCCACGCCGGCCTGGGGCTTCTGCCAGCTCCAGTCGTTGCGGCCCGCCTGCCCGGGGGATTCCCCGGCCATGAGTGGGCAGACCGCGGACAGGAGCAGGATGACGCGCAGGCCGAAGTTGCTCACGGGTTCGAGACCTCCTCAAATGGATCACCGGGATAGAGACGGATCCCGGCTGATTCGTACGGAAAAAGAGGAGCCGATCGCACCGCTGCTCGCCGGGTCGACGAGTCCGCCGCTATCCGGACGAGGGGAGTTTGTTGAAGCGATTCAAGCGTGGTCGCAAGTGTCTTCATGCACCCCGCGGTCATGCTCTTGTCATGCCCGCCCCAGGCGCTACTTTTCCAACTCGGCCCGAAGCGGAGCCCAGTATCGACGATCGCGTTCGCGCTCCAAATCCTCCTCTTTCCTCAAGAGCCCGGCTGTCTTGGAAGAATCTCCCCGCATGACGGCACGCAAGGCGGGGTTTGTGACATGAACTATTAGCGAAAAGTGTCCCACTCCCCCCGCGCTATACCACGGAAGGAAGACAACCGCCTGAGTGCCAGGAAATGCAGGTTGCTATTTTTGATCGCCGATACCATTCGGCTGTCTCTCCTGATGACAGGAAGGGCACCTCGGACAGACGACGGCGATTGTTCTTCACGACCTTCAGCATATCGGCCGGAGGGAGCAGCCGCACGGTCATCCTTTGTAGTCGAAATAGGGAGCGGGCTTGGGCGACTCCCTGGGTGAGAAAGCCTTTGCGTTGAGCCTCACGACTAAGATTTCGTCCGGCGTGACGACTCGCCGGATCAGCACCAACGCTCCGGGTCCCCCTGATCGGCCTTACGCCCGCACTCGAAGCAGCTCATGCGTCGACCCTCCCTCTGTTCGGAGATCCCCTCCAAAGGCGATCAGGAACTTACCCGAAGGCGGGATGAGTGAAAAGGAAATGGTGCGCCGAGAGGGACTCGAACCCACGACCCGCTGATTAAGAATCAGCTGCTCTACCAACTGAGCTATCGGCGCTCGATGTGTCGGCCAAACTGCCCCTAGGGACCGCTCATTATAGGCCCACCCTCTCGTGTTTCAAGTCTTTTCCCGGGAACCCCTCCGCCGTCAAAATTCCGGCCGAACCTGAAGCGCCGGCCGCCCTACGGTATTATCCTAGATGCTCTCGACACGCCGGTTCCTGTGTTGCCTCGCCCTGGTCTGCCTTGCTCCCGCCTGCGGAGGAGGAGGCAACGGCGGCGGCGCCGCGCCCGGCGACACGACCGCGCCCAACGCGATCGCGGACCTCGCCGCCCCCTCGAGCACGTCCACTACCGTAAACCTCACCTGGACCGCGCCCGGCGATGACGGCGCCACCGGAACCGCCGCCTCCTACGAACTTCGATTCGCTGCCGCCCCCCTCCTCACCCTCGGCGACTGGAACGCCGCCACCGTCGTGCCCGGACTCCCCGCCCCCGCCGCCTCGGGCACTCCCGAAGTCTTCATCGTCGGCGGTCTCGCTTCCGGCACGACCTACTCCTTCGCGATCCGCGCCACCGACGACGCCGCCAATTCCGGCGCCCTCTCCAACTCGCCCAGCCGCTCCACCGTCGACATCACCGCACCCGCCGCGGTTGTCGAGCTCACGGCCGCCACCAGCACCTCCACCAGCGTCAACCTCACCTGGACCGCGCCCGGCGACGACAACAACAGCGGCACCGCGACCTCCTACGCGATCCGCTACGCCGGCGCCGCCATCACCACGATCGGCGCGTGGAATGCCGCCACCCCCGTCGCCGGCGTCCCCGCACCCGCCCCCGCCGGGTCCCCCGAAACCTTCAACGTCACGGGCCTCACCCCGAACAGCACCTACTTCTTCGCGATCCGCGCCACGGACGAGGCCGCCAACACCGGAGCCCTCTCCAACTCGCCGTCCCGCGCCACCACCATGATCCCCCCGGGAAGCCTCGCCGCCCTCACCCTCTCCCCCACCCAGATCGACCTCCACTGGCTCGACCTCTCCTCCACCGAATCCGGCTACCTGATCGAACGGAGCCTCGACGGCGTCGTCTTCAACAGCGTCACGACGCTCCCGCCCAACGCCGAGTACTATCCCGACAGCAGCCGCAGTCCGTCTACAGCCTACTACTACCGCGTCTCCACGCTCCACGCGACGGGACTCCCAGGCATCTCCCCGATCGCCTCCGACACAACCCTCCCTGCGACCGGGGGCTGGCGCATGCAAAGCCGCGACCAGGCCCACACGAACTATCCGACCGCCGAAACCGGCGTCCCGCCCCTCAGCCCCGCCTGGGCCGTCACCCCCGGGCCCGCCGGCTACTTCGCGCACCCCGCCGTCGTCGAAAGCGGCCGCGTCTTCCTCACCCACTACTCGATGTTCTCCGCGCAAACCCGCGTCTACGCCCGCAGCCTCGCCAGCGGCGCGCCCGCCTGGAACTTCGACTACGGCAACGTGGACAAGCTCGGCAATCCCTCCGTCTACCAGGGCCGCGTCTACGTCCCCGTCTGCAATTCCAACAGCTCCTTCCTCTCCGTCAGTGACGCCGCCACCGGCAGCCCGCTCTACACGGCCGCCTTCCCCTCCCAGTTCCAGACCCTCTGGGCCCCCACGATCCTCGGCCGCCGCGTCTACCTGAACGCGGGTACCTTCGGCGGACTCTACGCCTGGGACGGACCGAACCCGAGCTTGACCCTCTTCGCCAACACGGGCCTCGACCAGTCCGACAGCTGGTCGCCGCTCTACGTCGACGGCAAGGTCTACAGCTACACGGGGTCGAACTTCCGCGCCCATCACCCGACCACCGGCGCCACCCTCTGGACCCTGCCGATCCCCCGCAAGCCCGGCTACACCCAGAACACGAGCCCCGTCGCAGGCAACGGCCTCATCTACGTCGTCGCCGAGCCCGACCTCGCCGCCGTCAACCCCGTGACGCAAAGCCTCGCCTGGTTCGTCACCGGCTTCGACTACACAGGCTCCCCCGCCTACGCCGACGGCGTCCTCTACGTGATCCAGGACGGCAGCCTCCACGCGCGCGACGCCGCCACCGGCGCCTACCTCTGGAACTTCCTCGGCGACCGAAACCTGAGCTACCCGCCAGTCGTCGTGAACAACCACGTCTACGTGGCGAGCGACGCGAACGTCTACGCCGTCAACCTCGGCACGCGCAGCCAGGTCTGGACCGACGCCTACGGCGGCTGGATCACGGCCTCCGACGGCTACCTCCTCCTCGCCCGCTCGAACGGCGAGCTCCGGGCCTACACCTTCGGCGCGGGCACGCGGCCTTCCGAAATCGCGGCACCCGCCGCGCCCACGGGCCTCGTTGCGACGCCCGGCGTCTTCCGCAACGACCTCAGCTGGACCGCTCCGCCCTCCGGCGTGATGGGCTACCGCATCGAACGCAGCCCCGACAACGCGGCCTGGTCGATCCTCCACGCCCAGGGCTACGGGACAACGACCTTCACCGACGTCGGCCTCGATCCCGGCGTGACCTGGTACTACCGCGTCCTCGCGATCAACGCCGCGGGCAGCTCCGCGCCCTCGGCGATGGCGTCCGCGGCCGCGCTCGGGACGACCTCGTCTTGGCCGACCTTCGCCGCCAATCCCGCGCACACGGGCGACGTCGTCGAAGTCTTCGCGCCGCCGGCGAACTTCAGCTGGTCGGTGCAGGTCGCGCCCCTGAGCGTCCCCTTGCACGCCGTAGCGGTCGAGAACTACAAGGTCTTCGCCACCGCGCCCTATCCCCACAAGACGCTGATCGCGCTGACCGGCGTCGGCGGCGCGGCCTGGAGCTACGACTTCGGCTCGCTGGTCGACCTCGGCCCGCCGACCGTCTACCACGGCCGCGTGATGGTCCCCGCCCGCTTCTCGGTCGGCGGCGACGGCGATCCCAAGCTCTTCTGCTTCGACGCGGAGACCGGCCGCCCGCTCTGGACCGGCCTCTACGACTGCCAGACCTCGGGCATGTACGCGCCGATCGTCGTGGGAAACACGGTCTACCTGAGCCAGGGGACGAACAACGGCATCGCGGCTTTCCGCCTGACGGACGGCCAGCGCCTCTACCAGGGCGTGGGGATCACGGGCGTGGACCGCTGGACGCCGGCCTTCGCCGGCGGCACGCTCTACAGCCTCGTGCTCGGGACCTTCCGCGCGCACACGCCGGCGACGGGCGCGACGGTCTGGTCGATCACGCTGCCGAACGGCGGCGACTCCTCGGCCAACGGCACCGTGGCCGCGGTCGGCGCGACGCACGCCTACTTCACGACGAACCTCGACCTGCGCGCGGTGAACCTGACGACGCAGTTGAACGAGTGGAGCGTGACCGCGGGCCCCAGCCCTTCGAACACCTACTTCGGCACGCCGGCGCTCTCGGGGGGCAAGCTCTTCGTCTACAAGGGCAACATGGTCTCGGGCGGCGCGCTCGAGGTGCGCGACGCGGCCGGCCTAGGATCCCTC
>JACQFK010000381.1 GCA_016200125.1 Planctomycetota bacterium | reverse complement strand
TCTGCCTCGCCACCCCACGATTCCCGACCGCCAGCAGGTGGCGGGGATCCAGGACGATCGTGCTCGTGAAGTCTTCGAACGCGCCGTCCACCTGGCCCGCCACCGCCCGCGCGCAGCCGCGGTCGAAATAGCCCGCTGCGAAATGCGGAGCGATCTGCAGCGCCCGATCGTGCCAGGCCGCCTTCTTGGCGGCGTCGCTGCTCCAATTGCCCAGGAGGCGGCAGTATTCTTCGCCCGGCGACTGCTCCTGCGCCTTCCGGATCAGTTCGAAGGCGCGCGCCTCGTTCTTCTCGAGGAAGAGGGCCTGCAGCCCGCGGGCGACGGTCTCGTTGATCTCGTCCTCGCGCGTCCGCGACAGACCCCAGCGCTCCACCGCCATAGATTCGGCGCCCCGGCTCCAGCCCTTCTCCAGGGCCTGCTCGGCCTCGCGCACCAGGGTCAGGCCGGCCGCCGAGCGCTCCACGCGGGCCAGCTCGTCCGCGCTGAAGAGCAGAAGCGCATAGCGGTCGACCTGCACCCGGGCGCGAAGCCGGGCTCGATCCTCAGCGCTTCCCGGAGGTCCTTCTCGGCGCCCTCCAGGTCGCCCAGGTCCCGACGCTCGCGTGCCCGGACGTAGAAGCCCTGAGGATGGTCCGGATGCCGCGCGACGTAGCCGCCCACCTTCTCGACAGCCTTCTCCAGCTCCGACCGGATCTCCTCCGGCTTCCGGAAGGGCTGCCGCGTCCACTCCTTGACGACCATCGCATCCGCCCACATCGAGCCCGCGCTGGGCGAGCAGCTTCGGGATCAGGACCGCCGCGGTCAGCGTCACGGCCGCAAGCCCCGCGGCCGCCACGGCCAGGACGCCCTTCCGCCGCGTCGCGAACTTCCAGAGCCGATAGGCCGACGAGGGCGGATGCGCGAGGATCGCCTCTCCTTCCAGCCAGCGCGTCAGCTCCTCCGCGAGTTCCCGGGCGCTCGCATGACGCCGCGCGGGATCCTTCTCGAGGCACTTCATCACGATCGTCTCGAGGTCCCGGTCGATCCGCGGCCTGAGATTCTTGAGCCGCGGCGCCTCCTCCTCCACGACCTTCTTGAGCAGCGCGTAGACGTCCTTCTCGAGGAAGGGCTGCCGGTCGGCGAGCATCCCGAAGAGGGTGGCCCCCAGCGAATAGAGGTCGCTGCGTTCCCCCACGGCCTCGATGTCGCCGCGCGCCTGCTCCGGCGACATGTAGGCCGGCGTCCCGAGAATCTGACCCGCGACCGACAGCGACGACTCGACCGTCGTCTGCTTCGCGAGGCCGCCCTTCCCCGGACGGCGGCTCGACCATCAGATTGGCCGGCTTCAGGTCGCGGTGGACGACGCCTTTCTCGTGCGCGTAGTGCACCGCGGTGGCCGCGTCGCGGACGAGCTCGACGACGGCGCGGGCGCGCTCCCGCGGAAACTTCGCGAAGGTCTGGCCGGCGACGAACTGCATCGCGATGTAGGGCTTCCCGTTCAGGTCGCCGACCTCGTAGACCGAGGCGATGTGGGGATGCGAAAGGCGCGCGGCCGTCCGGGCTTCGCGCTGGAATCTCGCGAGTTCTTCGGGGAGGTCGTGCTTCAGGAACTTGAGGGCCACCCAGCGGCCCAGCTCGCGGTCCCAGCCGCGCCAGACCTCGCCCATGCCGCCGGCTCCGAGCCGCGACACGCGGACGTACTTTCCCAGCCGGTTGGCCGGATCGGCGTCCGCCGCCACGACGTCGGCCGGCGTTTCCGCGGCGCGGGTGCGCGTGACGTCGCGGCGCGCGGTGGAGGGCGGCGACTGCCGGAGGGTGGCTTCGACCTGGTCGGCCGCGAGGTAGCCCCGGCGCACGAGGAGTTCGCCCAGGCGCGGCGGCGTCACGCCCTCCTGGACGAGCCGGGCCATGAGGGAGAGGCACTCGTCCACCTTGTCCCTGCTGCAGAGTCCCTGGGAGACGACGAGCTGGGCGAAGAGCAGATCCTCGGGCGCAGTCGACGGGCGGGGGGTCTCCCTCGTGCAGGGAGATCATACCCCTGCCCTGCGGCGGCCGCGGGGAGACGCCTGAGGCGCCGCCGGCCCGCTCCTTCCGGAGAGAAGCCCGCCCGCACCCCGCTCCCGCTCCGCCGCGCCGGGGCTGGGATTCTCGAAACCCCTCCGGGACGCCGTCGTACATAGGCGCGTTCTTGGGTCGCACGACGACGAAAGGAGCTCAGCATGTTGCGCTGGTCGCTGGCCTTCTTCCTGATCGCGATCATCGCCGCCGTTTTCGGGTTCAGCGGGATCGCATCGGGCGCGACGGAGATCGCGAGAATCCTGTTCTTCTTCTTCCTCGCCATCTTCGCCGTATCGCTCATCTGGGGTCTTCTGACGGGCCGCCGCCTGCCGCCTCCTCCCGTCTAGGGGCGCAGGTCCGCGCGGCCCGCTGAAGACTTGGATGCCCGGTCCAAGAGTTGGATGATTTGGGAGGCTTTATGAAACAGACCCTTTCAATCTGGCTTTCCGCTTCTCTCCTGGCTCTGCTGGCCTGCGGAGAGAACGACCTCGGCAGCGGGGTGAACACCGTGGATCGCGAATTCTCCAAGACGGCCCCGGAGGTCTGGGCGGCCGCCGTGAAAAGCACCGAAAAGGCCGACCTCAAGATCTCGAGCGACGCCCACGACAAGCTCGGAGGCGAACTCGTCGCCTGCCGGGCCGGCGGAACCGAAGTCCGCATCTGGGTGAAGGGCCTGGATGAACGGAGCTCCCGGGTGTCCGTTCGCGTGGAACCCGGCGACCGTGCCCTGGCCATCATGATCCAGGAGCGCATCGCCGAAAACCTGGGCCTGGGGGAGGCCAGGGCGGCGCTTTTCGGAGGCAACTCCCTCGAAGGAACCTATGCGACCCCCCCGGATCTCTGCCTGAGTTCCGCACGACGCGTTTTTTCGACGCTGAAGGTGACCCCGACGGATGAAGAGACTCACGCCGCCTGGTCCAGGATCGACGGACGGCTCAGGGATTCAACGCCCGTCCGGATCCGCTTCGACAAGGTCGACAGCTCGCAGACCCGGGTGAACTTCACCGCCGGCAACGAGAAGACCGAGGACAACAAGGCCTTCGTGCATCGGATGAAGGACGAGTTCGAACTCATGACCCGGACTTCGCGGGTCGAGGACTAGGAGGAGTTCCCCCGATCGCCCTCATCATGAAAGGAGAGACACATGCATCAAGATAGTCGGATGGAAAACGGCGGACATCGGATCAAAGAGAGCATCGTCCAGGCGATTCGCGGCGCAGGTGATTTGTTCATCGCGATGATGGACACGGTCTCCGACATGGTCTCGCAGGGCCTCGAAGACGCCGGCAAGGTGGGCGCTTCGATGGTCGACTCGATCACGGAAGTGGCCGGCAACGCCGTTCACGGCGCCGTGGAAGTCGGAAGCGACATCGGCCTGGCGGCCAAGGGGATCATCGTGGGCGTGCTGCGCGGAACCCGGGAGACGGGAGATGCCGCGCTCAAGATGATCGGCCACACGGCCCGCACCGTCATCCGCCAGACCGGATGGGCGGGCGCGGATGTGGCGCACGCGGCCAAGGGATTGGTGCAGGGCGCCATCTTCACCGCAAAGGAATTGGGGGTCGACGCGGCCCATGCCGCCTCTTCTGCCGCCCAGGCCGCCGTCGAAGCGTCCGAGGAGCTCGGATCGGCGGCCGCCCGGAAGGTGCGCAACGCCGTGACGGGGACCATCGACGGGATCAAGGTGGTTCTCAAGGAGCCCTTCAAGCAGCAGTCCAGGCGATAACACGCACCCTACCCCCCCCCGTTCCCGGCCAGGGTCACAGCCGCAGGGCTGTGGCCCTGGCGGTTTCGCCGCGAGTTCTGATTCCACCGGGTCCCCACACTCATCGAGGAGGTGGCGAGTGAAGACCCTTGTCCTGTCGCTTGTCCTTTTCGCGTCCGCCGCAGCGAACGCTGCGGGTCAGGACAACACCAGCGTCGACCTGTCAGGCACTCCGCCGGCAGGGTCGGACCGCGAAGCCGGCCGACTCCCGCGGACGCTTGCTTCCGAATTCAACCCGTCGATGGAGGAGGAGGCCTCCTTCTCCATCGGTCCGACCGCCGGATACCTCCGGGCCCGGGGCGCCGACCAGGGCGCCTGGTTCGGAGGCGCCCAAGCCCGGCTTCATTTCGCCCGGATCCTGGCTGCAGAAGGATCCCTCACCTTTCACCAGAACCGGTACGAGCACGGGGATGTGGGGGTCACCCAGTATCCGGTCCAGCTGACCGCCTTCCTCTACCTGATCCCTGAAGGACCGCTGAGGCCCTACCTCCTGGGCGGCCTGGGCTGGTACTACACGACCATCGAGTACAAGGGAGTGTTCTCTCCGATCAGCGACAAGACGGAACACATCTTCGGAGAGCATCTCGGGGCCGGAGCGGAACTCAGGCTGGGCCCCAAGGCATCGATCGATGCGGACCTGCGCACCATCTTCCTCAACCCGAGCACCGATCAGGTGATTCACCGGGATTTCAACTACTGGCAGGTCACCCTTGGAGTGAATCTGTTCTTCTGACCAGGATTTCGATCCAGGACCAAGCCCGGAGGATGTATGACCGACAAACGGACCGCTTCCGATCCTGGGGCGTATACGCCCTATCTGGAACGCGATTTCTCGACCCTTCGCGGGTTGAAGAATCTGAAGGATTCTCTCATCGAAGCCCATGTGTCGCTCTACAAAGGATATGTCGGCAGCTTCAATTCGCTCCGGCAGCATCTGGAGGACGCCCAACCCGGGACGACCGAGTGGTCCGAGATGCAGCGACGCCTGGGATTTGAAGTGAACGGCCTGAGACTTCACGAGCTGTACTTCGAGAACCTGACTTCTGGAGATTCCCGCGTCCCCCGGGCGCTCGAGGAGACGCTCAGCGGACTTTGGGGCTCCTTCAAACGCTGGCAGGAGGAATTCGAGACCATCGGTCAGATCCGCGGGGTGGGCTGGGTCATCCTGTACAAGGATCCGATGGACGGGCGCCTCTCCAACCACTGGATCGGTCTTCACGAGGAGGGCCATCCCGCAGGGTTCACGCCGCTCCTGGTCATGGACGTGTGGGAGCATGCCTACGCCGGGATGAACCGCAGCGCCTACATCCAGGCCTTCTTCATGAACATCAATTGGGAGGGCGTGGGAGCCCGCTGGGCGGGTTCCTGAGCCCGCGTCCGCCGCCGGCTTGGGGAGGAGCCGCGCGCTCAGAAGAGCTCGGCGAGCGGCTTCCCGCCGGCCGCGAACTTCTCCTTCCGCCCCTGCGCGTCGTAGGTCGATGCGGGATCGATCCCGCAGGCGGCGTAGATCGTGGCGAAGAGGTCCTTGACCGGCAACGGGGCCTTGTCGACCACGCGGCCGCCGGCCAGCAGGCCTCCGGCCAGCACGACGCTGAAGCGGTTCGGCGCGGGGTCGGCGTTGAGCGTCGGCCCGGGCTCCCTTCCGAAGGGAGTGGCGCAGACGACGAGGACGTCCTTCAGGAGCTTCTTCTCCTGCAGGTCGCGCACGAGCGTTCCGAGCGCGAGGTCCAGCACGTCGACGACCGGCTTCGAGAAGGATTTCCAGCCGCCCAGTCCCAGCTCGACGAAGGGACAGCCGGCCTCCACCAGCCGCCGCGCCAGGAGGCAGTTCTGCCCGAAGATGCCGCCGTAGGCGGCCCGCAGGTCGACGGGCTCGCCGTCCAGGTCGAAGGCCTTGAGAAAGGGCGTGTCCGCGATCCGGCCGGCCTGGAGGCCCGCCGTCTCGAGCGTCTGCACCGCCGCCTGCCGGTGCTGGCCGGCCCACTCCCGGGTCTGCTCCCGCAGCAGCGCGCTCCGCTCATCGTCCCGCGCGGGCTCCACGAGCCGGGCGAGATTGGGGAAGGGATTCAGGGGATTCGCATTCAGGGGGAAGGGCTGGAATTCCTCGTCGAAGTGGGCGGTCCTCAGGACCGGGCAGCGGCCGATCGTGAGGTGCTTCGGGAGCGGATGATCCTTCGTGCCAAGCTCCGAGGCGAGGATCGTGCCGATGGGCGCGAGGTCCCGGGTGTCATGGACCAGCTGCCCCACGTGCATCAGGCGCGCGGCGACTTCGAGGTCGCCCGCGCCGTGGCTGACCGAGCGAAGGATCGAGAGCTGCCGCATCTGTCCGGCGCAGGTCGGCAGCAGCTCCGAGATCCGGATGCCTTCGACGGAGGTGGCCCTCGCGAGGGTGCCCGTGCCGGGCTTGGGGTCCCAGGTATGCGCCTGCGACATGCCGCCGTCCATCCAGAGCCAGATCACCCCGCGGACCCGCTTCACGGGGTCCTGGCGCGCGCCCAGGCGGCGCGGCAGGGCGGCGAGCCCGAGCGACGCGGCGCCGAAGCCGAGAAAGCGGCGGCGGTCCAGCACGTTTGTTGGACGCCGTCCGGAGCGCTCTTCCTTCCGGCCGCTCGAAATCTCCGCGTCGGCGTGGCTTGCATTCCCGTTCTGTGCTGTCCATGATTCCATCATCCTCGTCGTCCTCTTCAGGATCCCAAAGTCTGGCATGAACTTGTCGATTCTGCTGGAAGCTGCGGGACAACCCGCAGGAAGGAGATGCCTCATGAAATTCATCTGCTTCGGTTATCTCGACGCTCAAACCTGGGCGAGGAAGCCGCCCGGCGAGCAGAACGCGATGGTGGATTCCTGCTTCGCCTACGACGAAACGCTCAAGAAGAACGGCAACTGGGTTCAGGGGGAAGCCCTCGAAGGCGCCACGACCCTCAGCTATCAGAATGGCAAGGTGGCGGTTACGGCCGGCCCCTATGCCGAGACCAAAGAGTTGTTGGGGGGACTGCTGATTCTGGAGGCGAAGGACCTGAAACACGCCATCCAACTCATATCCGACCATCCGGGCATGAAGATGGGCCGTTGGGAGATCCGGCCGGCGGGAAACTTGGACGGGATGATTGAAGAAAGCCGGAAGCGCCGCGCGGCGAAGAAGTAGGAGGCCGCCCGCGCCTCACTTCCTGGCCTTCAAGCGCTCCTCATAGCCTTGAAGCAGCTTGAGCATGGACGGTTCCGGGGAAGCCTGAGGACGCTTTTCGCGGACGAAGGCCAGAGCCCGGTCGCGAGGCCAGCCCTGCTCCTGCATGAGATACGCCGTCGTCAGCATGGCGCTGCGATTGACGCCGGCCAGGCAATGCACGTACACCGTCCTTCCCCTGCGCCGCTGCTCGGCGATGAAGCCGACCGCCCGCTCCAGCCAAGCCAGGTCCGGCTCCGGTCCGCCTTCGAGGATCGGCTCCCAGAAGCCCGCTTCCCGCTTGTAGGGGTCTTCCGCGCCGCACAGGTTGACGACCGCCGTCGTCCCCGGAGGGGGCGCCTTCACCCGGCAGCCTAGATACAATCCGTCCTCGATGAGGGCATAGGACGGCTCCGCATGGACCTGCTGAACGCCCTCGGTGATCAGCCAGCCGACCGGACCCGCGGCGAGGAGCAGGATCCAGAATCGCCTGCGAACGCGTCGCATGAGCGGCCGACCCCCCGAAGGATCCACTCGAACAGTGTACCCCGTCCCGCGCGCGGGGGGAGCGGATCGATCCGGGCCGTTATGGTGTAGGATAGCTGCATGAGATTGTTCACATTATTCCTGATCCTCGCCCTCCAGGCGGGCAACCCGCCCGACCCGAAGGTCAAGGACGAGTACCAGGCGCTGATCAAGCAGCTCGACCTCGAGAACCACCCCGAACGCCACGCGCAGGCGGCGGCCTGGTGCCTCTCGAAAAAGTGGAAGTCCCAGGCGGAGCTCCACGACCTCGAGTCGCGCCGCTACCAGTTCCGCAAGGAGAGCGAGAAGCTCAAGGCGGAGCCCTCGGCGGCGGACCTGAAACGGGTCGCGGAACTCGCGGCCAAGATGAAACTCGAGGCGGAGACGGCCTCGGCGCGCGGCGCCTGGATCGACGCGGAGCTGAAGGAGCGGCGCGCGAAGCTGAAGGACGACGACGCCGCGGGGCTCAAGGCGATCCTCGCCTGGGCCTCTAAGGAGGAAGCCGGACCGCGGGCGGCGCCGCTGGCTCAGGAGCTCCTCAAGCTGGAGCCCGCGAACGAGTTGGCCCACCTCCTCCTCGGCCACGTCAAGAACGGCGCGGCCTGGCTCTCGCCCTGGGATCTGCTCCTCGAGAAGAACGGCCTCAAGGACAGCCTCGCGCGCGCCGCGGTCCACAAGCAGCTCGACGGGCTGCGACCGAAGAAGGCCAGGGTCTACCCCCCCAACCCCTTCGCGACCTGCGAGAAGGTGCAGAAGGGCCAGTTTCCGGCGATCTGGAAGGATCGCATCCGCGCCGGCGACGGCCGGGGGATCCAGTACCTCTTCGCGCCCCGCAGCTATTCGTCGGCGAAGGCCTACCCTCTGATCCTGGCCTTGCACGGCGGCGGCAACGGAGGGCTGGCGATGTCCGAGGACCAGGCGCACGCCTGGATCAGCATGTTCACCGGCTACTACGACAACGTCGACTTCGTCGTCGTCGCCCCCTGGGCGCGGAACCACGTCGGCGACTCCTGGAAATTCCGCGAGAACGCGCTCGACGTCGTGGACGCCATCATCGACGCCTGCGAGCGCTTCAACATCGACCGCCGCCGCATCTACCTGATGGGGGCGTCGATGGGCGGACAGGGCACCCAGGTCCTGTCCTGGTACCTCCCCGAGGTCTTCTCCGCCTTCTGTCCCCAATCGGGCTATTATCTGAACGACCTCTATTGCCCCGACCTCACGGGCAAGCAGTTCCTCGTCTTCCACGGCGGCAAGGACAACGTCGTCGGCCAGAAGACCCACGAGCCCTTCATGGCGAAGCTCAAGGCGGCG
>JACQFK010000380.1 GCA_016200125.1 Planctomycetota bacterium | reverse complement strand
GTCGCCAGCACCCGGTCGAAGCTTGCCCCCTCGAAGGGGAAGGGGCCTCCGATGTCCAGCACCGCGTACTCCGCCCCCCGCGCGGGCCGGCGATCACGGGCGATCCCGATCAAGGCCGCAGAGGCGTCCGTAACCACCAGCCGTTCGCAGGGGCTCCGCGACGCGAGCAGCCGGCTGAAGTAGCCGTTGCCCGCCCCGAGCTCCAGGATGGAAAGGGACCTGGCGTCTCCGATGAGGTCCAGCAGGCGGTCGTTGAGCACATGGCGCTTGAACGCGCCTCCCCGGTCGTCCGTCACGCTGTCCCAGCGGCGGGCGATGCGGTCGTAGAAGGCCACGGACTACTCGAAGATCAGCACGCCGAACTTCTGGTACTCGTGGAAGCTGGGGCCGACGGGCGACCAGTCCCATTGCGTGGTCTTCCCGCCGTCGTGGTCCATGCGGTAGAAGTTGGCGCGCCAGCGGGCGCCCGCCGCGGGCGGGACGTTCTTCAGGCCGCGCAGCAGCGCGAAGGGGATGAAGAACTCGGCCGTCCAGCCCTTGACCTGCGCGCCTTTCTCCTTCGGCCCGTCCTTCGCGGACGTGGCCTTCCGCGTCTTGCGGTCGCCCAGGAAGTTCCAGGGCAGCCATCCCATGAAGCTGCCGCCGTTGTTGTTGACCAGGATCGGCAGTTCCGAATTCATCGGAGAGATCTCGTACTCGAAGTAGGTCGGCGCGCCCTCGTCGGTCCAGAAGAAGGCCTCGTAGACGTCCTCCTCCCACAGGTTCGCGTTGTCCGGGCGGCCGGTGGTCGTCAGCTTGATGTCCGTCCCGTCCATGAGCACGTAGACGCCCTTCTTCGAGTAGAGCATCTTGAAGCGCGCCTCGTAGGGATGGCCGTCGGGCTGCCGCTTGCGGAGCGCCGTCCAGGGGACCGACTTCCAGGCGGCCGCGTCCCCGCTTCCGCTGACCTCGAAGTCCTCCACGGAGGCGACGCGGAGCTCGGGGAAGCTGCCGCAGGCGGCGAGAAGGAGGGGGAGCGCGGCCCAGATCGTCTTCATGGCGACCAGCCTACTCCGGGCCGGGCCTCTCACCAATTGTTTTCGTCCGTCACGCTGAGGAAGAAGGAGGCGCCGGACTCGATCTCGATCCGGTTCGTTCCCGCGGAAAGCCGGGCGGGGATCCGCTCCTTGCCGGCGTGCCAGCCCGTCCAGCCCTCGTTCTTCCAGAGCAGCCGGCCGTTCAGCGATACCGACCCGAGGTCCGCCCCCGTGTTGAAGAAGACGTCGCGCTCCTCCTTCGACTCGAGCGTCGCGACGGCCGAAAACCGCCTGGCGGGTCCGAGGGTCTTGTCGAGCTCGACGGCGAAGCCCCGGCGCCGCTCCTGGTCCATCCACCACTGCGGGGCCTTCGCGGACTGGGGCAGCGTCAGCGTCTTCGGCTCGCCGTCCGGCAGGGCGCGGATCGCCCACTCGCGGACGAGGCCCGGCATGGGCTCGAGCAGGAGATCGGCGGGCAGGACCGCGTCCTTCCGGCCCAGGGCGTCGAGGACCGCGCGGGCCATCGCGCGATAGCCCTGGAAGCTCAGGTGGATCTGGTCGGGCTCCAGCAGCTCTCCGCCCGCCGCCCGGGCCTCCTCCATCCGCGCGCGCACCTCGGCGACCGCGTAGCCCTCCTTCGACGCCAGCCGGCGGAGGACTTCGATGTACTCCGCCAGCCGCGGCTCCGCGTCGGCATGCTTCGGCCCCACGATCGTCGGCGTGAGGATGAGGAGCGGGATGCGGTCGCGCTTGAGGCGGTCGGAGATCGCCGACAGGTCCGCCTCGTAGTCCGCGACCGTGACCTTGCGGAACACGTCGTTGATGCCCACGGAGAGCGCGACCAGGCCGGGGCGGCGGGGCAGCACGTCGCGCTCCAGCCGCTTCCTCATCCCGGCGGCCGTGTCGCCCGCGACGCCGGCGTTGATGCAGACCGCCCCGGCGGCCTGCTTCACGAGCAGCGGCAGCGTGTGGCCGTCGGTGATCGAGTCGCCGAGAAAGACGATCCGCTGCTCCTGGGGGATCGCGAGGAGCAGGAGAAGCGGCGCGATCCTCATTTCACGTCGAGCCCGAAGAGCCGGCCGTCCGCCAGGCCGACGACGAGCCGGTCGCCCGACCACGCGAGATCGGCGACGTCGTAAGGGAAGGTCTGGGCGGCCTTGACCGCGCCGCCCTCGAGCACCGCGAGGGCGCCGCCCCAGTAGGCGACCGCCACGCGGTCTCCGCGGGCGGCCACGCGCTTCGTCAGCTTCCGCAGGGCCTTGTGCTCCCAGGCGACCTTGCCGTCCTTCAGGAAGCGGACGCCGCCGTCCAACTCGGTGGCGACCGCGCCGCCCGAGAGGCCGACCACGCCGCCCTTGGACACGGCGATCTGGGCCGCGATCTTCCCGCCGGCGAAGACCAGGACCTTCTCGTTGCCGTCGGACAGCAGGATCGCGTCGCCCCGGCGGAGCGGCGCGACGCGGCCCGCCACGCCGCCGATCCGCTGCGCGATCTTCCCCTCGGCGATCACGTGCGCCTCCTGGGCCGTGAGCGCGACCAGCGTCTTCCCGTCGTTTACGAACATCGCGGCGAGGAAGGGCTTCGGATTCTTCGCGTCGCCGCCGCCGAGGGTCGCGGAGACCTTGCCCTCCGCGTCGCCGAGCGACAGCGTTCCGTCGGCCCTGCCGAAGGCGATCGACGTTCCGTCGGGCGACACCGCGACGCAGGTCACGGAGGGGGCGGGGACGTCGAAGCGCGGCTTTCCCGCGGCGTCGAAGCCGAGGACCCGGTGGGTCGTTCCGACGACGATGAGGGAATCGCTCAGGTCGCCCGTGATCGTCTCCCCGGCCTCGAAGGTCCTCTGCCAGGCGACCGCGCCCTTCTCGTCAAGCGCGGTCAGGGAGCCGTCCTGGGTCAGGGCGAGCAGCAGCTTGCCGGACGGCTTGACCCAGACGGCGCGGTCGGGCAGAGCGGTCTTCCACGCCGTCGCCGGCTCCTCGATCTTCGCGGGCGCCTTGTTGGCCGCATTCACCGATGCGGTCGCCGGCGGGACCAGCGCCATCAGGGGTTCGATCCCGGCGGCGATTTCGTAGAGGGAGCCGACGGCTTCGGAGAGGCCTTCGGCGTCGTAGGCGATGAGCGCGACGGATTCCTGTCCCAGACCCACGCCGTCGCGCTGCCAGGCGATCATCCCGCGGCCGCGGCCGGGGAAGTCCGTCCGATGGGGCGTGTAGGGAAGGAATCCGTTGTCGAGCGCGAACTTGAGAATCGCGTGGTCCTCGGGAGTGCCCAGGAGAACCACCGGACCCTGGACGGCGAATCCGGCCTGCGCGGGGCCGGTCTTGTCGCCCGCCACCGCCTTGCCCGGATGGAGGCCGCACCAGGTTGCCGCCTCCTCGGGAAGGATCGTCCGCGGCTTCGCGGCCTCCTCGAGCGCCATCGTCTTCACCCTCACGCCCCAGGGCTTCAGGATCTCGGCGAGCCGCGCCGAAGCGGCGGCGTAGTCTCCCTTGCCGCTCACGAGCGTGACGTCCTGATGCGTCCGGAAGAACCGGAAGACGTTGTCCCGGTCGTTGCCGAAGGTCAGCGCCCGCGAAACCGTGCCCGCAAGGGCGCCGAAGGACGAAGGCGGCGAGTAGTTGAACTTGACGCTGTCCTCGCTGTTCGCGAGCAGTTCGCCGATGACGACCTTCCACTCGCCGGAAGGATCGTTCGCCGCCAGCGGCAGCGCGGCCCGGAACAGGCCCCGCTCCGTCGCGCGGTAGAGGTCGTAGCGCGTCGCGCCGAGCGGATCGATGAGCCGGACCCGCAGCGGAGCGGATCCCGCGAGGACGCGCTTGTCCGCGTCCAGCAGGATTGCGCCGATCTCGACCCGGATCGGGTCCTTTGCCAGCGTCGTGTCGTTGAACACCGCGGCAGGCAGCGCCTGGATTCCGCCGATCGGCTTCGAGGTCTTGGCCCAGGCCCGCATCTGGCCGGGGCCGAAGCGGAGGGCGCCGGTCTCGCCGGGGCCGCCCCGCACGGCGTCGTAGAGCGTGCCCGGGATCTGGATCGTCGCCTGCGCGGGCCGGATCGAGTTCATGCCGCCGGCGGCCTCGTCATAGGAGGCGTTCACGGCGAAGACGTAGTCGATGTCGCCCAGCGACTGGCGCGAGGCGATGATCTCGGGATTGTCGCAGGCCATGACGGGGGTGATGCCCGCCGCCTCGAGCTTGGGCTTCAGGGCCTTCGCGACCGGTTCGGCGGCCTTGAGGTAGTTGCCGGCGCGGTTGAGCTTCGCATGATCCTCTTTCCGGTTCTCCTTCCAGGCGCGGGACATCTCCTCGAAGAAGGTGCGGTCCACCGGGATGTCGAGCCTCGTCGAGCCCTGGATCTGGATCGGACACTCGTCGCCCACGATCACGGCGCCGCCCTTCGCAGCGTAGGCCTCGAGCGCGGCGATGACCTTGGGATCGAGCGACTGGATGCCCGTCAGGATCACGGCGCGGTGGTTCGCCGCGAGCGTCCCGTCCAGGACGTCCTCCTCGACGATCGGCAGGATGGGCGTCTGCATCCGCAGGCCGGCGAGCCAGACGAGATTGACGCGGTCGCGGCCGTGGCCGCCGCCCTCGTAGTTGTCGGTCCGGTTGGGCGACTGGATCTGGGCGTGGAGGTTCTGGGACATCGAGTAGAGCACGGCGGCCGCCGGCCGGCTGACCGGCGCCGTGGTGAACACGGTCCCGAGGCGCGCCATGAGCTTGTTGGTCTCGACGACGCCGTCGCTGGACGGGGTGCTGGAGGGGCGGTGGACCTGGATGTCGGGCGGCTTGGCCATGCCCTGGAGGTGCATGATGAACGAGGAGTACTGCTCGAGGCGGTAGCGTTCCGAGGGGATGTTGCCGTACCAGGTGGGCAGGTACCAATTGGGCTTGCGCAGTTCGCGGATCCGGCCCATCTCGAACGTGTAGAGCGGGTTGTAGTAGCCGCCTCCGAAGTCGTCATAGCCGCCGTGGCCGCTCAGGACAGGCAGAGAGCGGACCACGTTGAAGTAGTAGCCGTCGCCGTAGGCGCCCCAGCCGTAGACGCTCTGGTTCACCGAGAGGAAGTCCTCGCGCACGCGGCTCACGCCGTACTGGGCCTGCTTGCAGGCGGCGTCCATGAACCCGAGCTTCCAGCGGCCCCCCTCGGTCCAGCGGGCGATCTCGTCGGGGTTGTTCGCCTTCACCTCGTTGTAGACGAGCGGCTCGCGGCCGAAGGCGCTGCGGTAGGCCCGGTCCTGAGCCGGGATGTTGTGGGGCGTCATCTCGCCGGTCTTCGCGTGCTTCCACCAGGTGAGGCCCGGCTCGTCGTAGAAGTGGACGCCCACCGCGTTGGAATGGGTCCGGTCCCGGAAGGCCCGGTTCGCGGCGCGGGCGATCCCGCCCTGGAGGGCGTAGGGGTCCGACCAGTCGCACTCCATCCGGAGGTCCATCTGGTGGCCGCCGCCCATCGTGCAGCACCACAGGTAATCGAGGCCGGCGCGGATCGAGTCGTCGGCGGCCAGGCCGCCGTAGGAGGCGTAGAGCAGGTTGAAGCCCAGGCTGTCGGCGCCCATGGCCGCCTGCTCGGCGCCCTTGGCGCGCGAACTCCAGTCGATGATGCGGAAGGGGCTCTGGCGGACGTGGCTGTAGAGCTCGATTTCCTTGGTCGCCTTGGAGCCTTCGACGGAAACTTCCACGCTGTAACGGCCGGGGCGGAGGAGGCGGCCGTTGAGGCGGAGGTGCTCGGTGGCGCGGCCTTCGCCCTTGGAGACGGGGAAGCTGAACGACATTCGACTTCCGTCGTCGCCCGCCACGTTGAGGCTGAGGGTGCCCGCAGGGACCGCAGGCCCGCTCCGGACGACGGCGAG
>JACQFK010000372.1 GCA_016200125.1 Planctomycetota bacterium | reverse complement strand
CTTCCCGTTCTCGATGCCCGACAGGTAGCCTTTCTGGGTCAGGAGCTTGCGGGCCACCGTCTTGAGCGAGTATCCGCGCTCCCTCCGGAGCCGGCGCATCAGTTCGCCGAAGTTCGACATGTCGCTTCCTCCTCCGTTGCTTTCCCTTGAAAAGCAAAGCCCGTGCCACCGCGGAACCGCGATTTCCCGTCGACGGGAGGGGGCTGCCGACAAAAATGTCGGATCGGCCGACGTGCGGGGAATCTCAAATTGGCCGCGGGGTTGACGTGTTCTTGTATAGTAAACGCCGATACGAGGGAGAGAAAAGCGCTCGCCGGCGGCTTCGACTGGACTGAAGGGCCCATCTGGGTGAAGGACGGCGGCTACCTGCTCTTCTCGGTCATCCCCCCCAACAAGATCTGCAAGTGGAAGGAAGGGGACGGCGTCAGCATCTACCTCCGGCCCTCCGGCCTGACAGGGCCGAAGGACCTGCGCCCGGAGCCGGGCTCGAACGGCCTCACGCTGGATCCCCAGGGCCGGCTGGTGATGTGCCAGCACGGCGACCGCCGCGTGGCGCGGATGGACGCGCCCCTCTCCTCGCCCGGGCCCAAGTTCGTGACGCTGGCCGACAAGCTCGACGGGAAGAAGTTCAACAGCCCGAACGACCTCTGCTACCACTCCAGCGGCGCGCTCTACTTCACCGATCCGCCCTACGGCCTCGTGCATCAGATGGAGGACCCGACGAAGGAGCTCGACTTCCAGGGGGTCTACCGGCTCGGGACCGACGGGAAGCTGACGCTCCTCAACAAGGAAGTCACCCGGCCCAACGGCATCGCCTTCTCTCCCGACGAGAAGACGCTCTACGTCGCGAGTTCCGATCCCCTCAAGGCCGTTTGGTGGGCTTTCCCCGTCAACGCGGACGGCACGCTGGGGAAGGGCCGCATCTTCGCCGATTTTACGAAGGACGTGGACAAGGTGAAGGGCCTGCCGGACGGCATGAAGGTCGACGTGAAGGGCAATCTCTACGCGACGGGCCCCGGCGGCGTCCTCGTGTTCGCGCCGGACGGCACCCATCTCGGCACGCTGGCGACGGGCGAGGCGACGTCGAACTGCGCCTGGGGCGAGGACGGCAGCACGCTCTTCATTACGGCAGACCAGTACCTGGTCCGGATCCGGACCGTGACGAAGGGCAACAAGTTCTAGGCGAGAAGCTCTTTGACCACGTTCCCGTGCACGTCGGTCAGTCGGAAATCGCGGCCCGCGTGGCGGTAGGTCAGCTTCGTGTGGTCCATGCCGAGCAGGTGCAGGATGGTGGCATGGAAGTCGTGGACGTGGCACTGGTTCTCCTCGACGAGCGAGCCGATGTCGTCGGACTTGCCGTAGACCACGCCGCCTTTCGAGCCGCCGCCCGAGAGCCAGGAGGAGAAGGCCGAGCCGTGATGGCCGCGGCCGCCCGGGGCGTCCTCGCCCGGCGTCCGGCCGAATTCCGTGGTCCAGACGATCAGGGTCTCGTCCAGCATCCCCCGCTGCCGGAGATCCTGGAGCAGGCCGGCAATCGGCTGGTCGATGTTCCCCGCGAGCTTCGGATAGTTCTTGCCGACGTCGCCGTGCGCGTCCCAGTTGTTCGAGGCGCCCGTGTCCACCAGCTCCACGAAGCGCACGCCCCGCTCGATCAGGCGCCGCGCCACCAGGCACTGCCAGGCGAAGCCCTGGGGCTTCGCCCGGTCGAGGCCGTAGAGCTTCAGCGTGGCGTCGTTCTCCTTGGCGAGATCGAAGGCGTCGGGCGCCTCGGTCTGCATCCGGAACGCGGTCTCGAAGGACTGGATCCTCGCCGCAAGCTCGGAATCGTTGCCGTTGGCCTTCAGGTGCTCGCGGTCGAAGGCGTCCGCGATTCCGAGCTCCTTCTCCTGGAGGCCCGGGGCCTTCGATCGCCTGGCCAGGTCGGGGATCGGCTCGGGCCCGGGCACGATCCGCGTGCCCTGGTGATAGGCGGGGAGGAAATCGTTGGCGAAGCCCTGGGTTCCCGCATAGGGCAGGTTCGGCGCGATCGCGATGAAGGACGGAAGGTTCCGGTTGAAGGTGCCCAGGCCGTAGCTCACCCAGGAGCCCAGGCTGGGCCGCGCGAAGAAGAAGGATCCCGTGTGCATCGCGAGGGTCGCCTGGAAGTGCTCGTTGTCGTCGGACTTCATCGAATTGACCAGGGCGATGTCGTCCATGCGGGTGCGGATGTGGGGCAGGAGGTCGCTCACCATCGTGCCGCAGCGGCCGCCCGGCTTGAAGGGCCAGACGGGTCGGAGGAGCTTCTTCTTCTCGTTCGAGAGGCCGCCGCCCCGCACGAGCGACTTCCCGTCCATCTCCAGCAGCTTCGGCTTGAAGTCGAAGGTGTCGAGGTGGGACACGCCGCCGGTCGAGAACAGGAAGATGACCTGCTTCGCCCGCGCCGGGAAGTGGGGCGCCTTCGGGGCGAGAGGGTCGTTCCGCGCGTCGTCCGCCAGCAGCTTCGAGAGGATGCCCGGGAGCAGCATCGAGCCGCCCACGAGCGACCGGAGGACCTGGCGCCGGGAACAGTTATCGGACATAGACGAACTCGTTCAGGCGGAACAGGATCCGGGCGAAACTCTCCCACGCCTGGGTCTCGTCGAGCTCGGCGCGGACGCTCGCGACGTAGGCCGCGGCCGTCGCGGCCTCGTCGCCCGAGGGCGGCCGTCCCAGCGCCAGCGCGTAGGCCCGATCGATGCGCGTCGCGTCGTCGTTCCGGTCCTTGGTCACCCGCGCGGCGAAGCGGCGGGCCTGCTCGTGGACGAAGGGGTCGTTCATGAGCCAGAGCGCCTGCAGCGGCGTCGTGCTCGTGATCCTCAGCGCGGTGCTCATGTTCGTCTCGGCGCCGTCGAAGGTGCCGAAGTAGGGATGCCGGCGGATGCGCTGCGACATGAGATACACGCTGCGCAGCGAGTTCTCGTACACGGCGATGAAGGGCTTGTGCTGGGTGTAGTCCCAGGTCGTCGAGGCCGGGAAGGGGTGGGCGCCTCCCATCCGCCGGTCCAGCGCGCCGCTCACGGCCAGCAGGGAGTCGCGAATCGCCTCCGCCTCGAGCCGGCGGCGGCGGAACTTCCAGAGCAGGTCG
>JACQFK010000371.1 GCA_016200125.1 Planctomycetota bacterium | reverse complement strand
CGCGCGGGAATCCTCGAAGGCGCCCAGGATGAAGGTCGCGTGGACGGGCGCCCAGAAGGAGGGGCCGGTCTGCGTCCAGGAGCGCTCGTCGCGGCAGAGCTCGGTCAGCCGCCAGATCATCCGCTCGCCGCGGGCGACGCAGGCGTCCACGATCTCGCGGGTGAGCCGGTCCTCCGAGGTGTGGAGGGCCTCGATGAGCTGGTCCTCGGTGAGGCGATGAAGCGAGATGCCGGTGAGCGTGGTATCCATATCCCCTCTCTCTCCTGAGTGCTCCGAACTGCCCAAGGAAGTTTATCTGAGAACCGGCCGAAGGCAACCCCGAAATTGATTTCTCCGCCGTCGGCATCGATGCTATGCTGTCGACCTCATGAAGGTCGCCCGGTCCGACAAAGGGATGGTGGTGGCCGCCCATCCCCTTGCGGCCGATGCGGGACGCGAAGTGCTCGCCGAAGGGGGGAACGCGGTCGAGGCCGCGATCGCCGTGTCCCTGGCCCTGGGCGTCGTCGAGCCGATGGCCTCCGGCCTGGGCGGCGGCGGCTTCATGATGATCTCCCCCGGCGGCGCCATCGGCCGGACCGAGGTCCTGGACGCCCGCGGCAAGCTCTCCTCGCTCTTCGCCGAAGACTACATCTACCCGAAGAAGGTGATGCTCCCCTGGGTGCCCAAGATCGGCCCCATGTCGGCCGCGGTGCCCGGCCTGGGCCGCATGCTCGGCCTGGCCCTCCAGAAGTACGGCCGCAAGATGCAGCTCCCGCGGCTGGCCAAGCGGGCGATCAACCTGGCGGCCGACGGCTTCGACGTCGGCGACGTGTTCGTCTACTGCTCGTCGCTCTTCGAGAGCACGGTGCGCAGCACCCCGGACTGCGCGAGGACCTTCTACAACAACGGCGTCCGCTACAAGACGGGCGAACGGCTGGTCCAGAAGGACCTGGCCCGCACGCTCCGCATCGTGGCGGAACGGGGCTTCGAGGCCTGCTACACCGGCGAGATCGGCCTCGCCCTCACCCGCGCGGCGAACTCGACGGGGCCCGTCTGGGGCCGCGACGACCTCGCGAAGTACGACGTGAAGGTCCGGGCGCCCCTCTGGGCGGACGTCGCCGGCCACCGCATCGCGACCACGCCGCCCCCCTCGCGGGGCGGCGCGGGCATCCTCCAGACCCTGCTCCGCTACGACAAGGATCCCGTCAAGCTCGCGAAGACGATCCGGACGATCTTCCGCGAGCTCGACCCCGTCATCGGCGACCCCGACCTCATCTCCATCGACCTGGGCAAGCTGACGGAAGGCCCGAAGGGGCCCGTCCCCGGCGGCGGCACGAGCCACTACTGCGTCGTCGACTCCGAGGGCACGGTTGTCTCCGCGAGCCAGACGATCGGCCACTTCTTCGGCAGCGGCGTGATGGCGCAGGGCTACGGCGTGCTGCTCAACGACGACATCTCCGACATGGAGCGCTTCCCCGGCCATCCCAACTCGATCGGGCCGAACAAGCGCTCGGTGGCGAACATGGCGCCGACGATCGTCTTCAGGAACGGCAAACCGCGCGTCTCGGTTGGCACGCCGGGCAGCGTCCGGATCTTCCCCGCCCTCGCCCAGGTGATCGGCAACCTGCTCTTCCAGGGGATGGACCTCGAGCGGGCGGTCGCCGCCGGCCGGGTCCACTGGGAGGACAACCGCTTCTTCTTCGAGGGGGACATCGACGACGCGGTCCGCGCGCGGGCGAAGCAGACGCTGGACCAGCCGGTGACCGAGCGCCGCAAGCAGGACCTCTTCTTCGGAGGCGTCCACGCCGTGGAGATCCTCGACGACGGCACGATCGTGGGGGTGGCCGATCCGCGCCGCGACGGCGTGGCCATCCCGCTGTGAGCTACAAGTTCGCCTCCGAGATCCGGGTGCGGCTGCCCGAGACGGACGTCCTGGGCGTCGTCTACCACGGCTGCTTCTTCACCTACTTCGACGTCGCGCGGATGGACTACCTGCGCGGCCTGGGGCTGCTGGAGGAGTTCCGCACGGGCGAGTCGCTCAACCTCATCGTCCACACCTCCGCCGACTTCCGGTCGCCGGCGCGCTTCGACGACGTGATCCGGGTCCATGCCCGCGTGCTGAAAATCGGCAAGTCCTCGGTGACCTTCGACTTCCGCGTGGACATGAAGGGCGACGGACGCCTGGTGGCGGAGGGCCGCAGCGTCCACTCGTTCATCGACTCGAAGACCTGGAAGCCCTCGCGGGTGCCCGAAAACTTCCGGAAGGCCGTCCGGGCCTTCGAGGGCAAGAAGCTGAACGTGAGGGGTTGAGCCGGCGCCTCAGCTCGTGTGGCGCGCGATCAGCACGGGGCACTTCGCCGCCTGGAGCACCTTTTCGGACACGCTCCCGAACATCCAGCGGCTGAAGCCGGTGCGGCCGTGGCTGCCCATGGCGATGATGGACGCCGGCTCCTTCTCCACGCGCTCCAGGATCCTCGTCGCGGGATCGCCCTCCTCGAAGACGCGCGTGAACTTGAGCTCCGGCTCGGCCTTCTCGATGACGCCGAACTCGGCCTCCATGCGGCGCCGCTCCTTCGCGTGCCAGTTGCGCAGCTTCGAGTCGTCCGCCTCGACGCCCGGCTCGGCCGTCACGTGGAGCAGTTCGATCACGGCGCCGCAGGAGCGCGCCAGGTGGGCGGCGTGCGGCAGCGTCGCCTCCGAGCCGAGCGCGCCGTCGAGCGGCACGACGATCCGCTTCACCCTCGTCAGCGGCTTCTCGAGCGCCCGCACGACCAGCAGCGGGCGCGAGCAGCCGCGGAGGATCTTCTGCGCCACGCTGCCGAAGACCCACTGGGCCAGGCCGCCCTGGCCGTGGGAGGTGAAGGCCACCAGGTCGGCCTTCCGCTCCTCCGCCGCCCGCACGATCGCCACCGCGGGATCGCCGCGGACGATCTCGCTCTCCGAACGCAGCTTCTTGCGCGCCAGCCGGGCCGCGATTTCCCGGAGATAGGCGTGCGCCGCCGCCTCTGGGGCGTCCCCGCCCGGGGGCAGCACCTGGATCAGCAGGGCCTTCCCCTTGCCGGGCTTGAGCAGCGGTTCCACGACCGGCAGGACCTTCTCGGCGTTCTGGGAGCCGTCGAGCGCCACCAGGAGAGTCTGGTACATGCGTCAGAGTTTATCGCAAGCTTGCGGCTGCGGAATCAAAAAGTACAATACCCCCCATGCTCGAGACCCCCGCCAATGCCAAGACCCAGATCCGCGAGGCCGTCGCCGAGGTCGGCTCCAAAGGACTGGGCGCCGTGGTCGTCGCCGTCGAGGACGCCCTCGTCCAGGCCTGGCTCATGGAGCGCCGCGGCGTGCTCGGCCCGCGCGAGGTGCCCGATTTCCTCGACTCCGTCATCAACGCGCTCAAGAAGCTCGCCCCTCCGCCGCCCAAGAAGGTCAAGTTCTCCGAGCCGCTCCGCAAGATCCTCCCCCTGGCCGAGGAACACGTCAAGCCGGCGGCCGACGTCGCCCTGCTCCTCCTCGCCCTCCAGCAGGTGGGCGACTTCACCGAGGTGACCGACAAGAAGCGGAAAGACTACGAGCTCTTCCTCGACGACTGGCGGCGCATGACCTGGGAATCGGCGAAGATCAGCGACTGGGCCAGGTACCGCACGCTGGCCCCGGCGGAGGAGCGGATGCTCGAAGGCCGCCTCTCGCGGGCCTCGGCGATCGCCGTGCTCGAGGCGACCCACAAGCGCCGCGTCGACAACATCACTCCGATCCCCGACGTCTCGATGCTCGGCTGCGCCCGCTGCGGCGGCTTCCGCGGCCGCGACCGCGTCCGCTGCCACACCTGCAAGGGCACCTTCTGCACGAAGTGCCTGGGGCCCACGGCCGACCTCTGCCTCTCCGACTATGCCGTGCGCTACGCGCCGATCGATTCCGAGACCCGGCAGAAGATCGCCGGCGACGTCAAGGCGCTGCTGAAGGAGTTCAAGCTCGACCCCTACACCCGGAACGATTCGTTCGCCCGCGCGCTGAAGGAGCGCGGCGTGGACGTGACCTTCGTCGACTCGGCGCCCATCGAGGGCCAGGAATCGGACGGCCCGCACGGCCGGGTCAAGTTCCTGATCCGCGACCGCGAGAGTCCGACGACCAAGCGGGCGCTCTTCGGCGCGCTGGCGCGCAGCCACTTCCGGAACGCCGGGGCGGAAACCGACGCGCTCCGCACCGACCTCTTCGTGGAGCTCTGCCTGGGCCTCCCGATCGAGGACGCGCTCCGCGCGGCGGCCGCCCCCAAGTAGTCCTACTTCACCGCGTAGGTCTTCTTCGTCTTCTTCGAGGGCACTTCGACCGTGTAGCTCTTGCCCGAGGGATCGAGCGTGAGCTGGATCCCGAAGCCCTCGCACTTCTCGTCGTCGTTCGCGGTGAGCTCGGGCGCCGTGTTGTCGGCCGGGCCGGTCGCCACGTTGCGGTGGATCTGGAAGACGTCCTTGATGCTCGCGGCCTCCTTCAGCCACTTGAAGGTCGGCGCGCTCCCGCCTTTCTTCGCCCCGTTGTTCATGATCGCGACCGTCGGGCTCGCCGCCTTGAGCAGCGCCGGGTTGTTGCTCTGGTCGAGCCCGTGGTGGGAGACCTGGTAGACGTCCACCGGCCCGATGAGGTTCGCGGGGCAGACGAGCTTGTGCTCGACGTTCCAGGTCAGGTCGCCCAGGTCGAGGAAGTTGAACTCGCCCAGGGTCAGCAGGAAGCCGACGCTGCGCGCGTTGTCCGACGTGTCCTCGGGCTTCGCCGGATGCTCGGGATTCGCCTCGCACTTGCGCACCTGCGGCGCGCCGGTCGTCTCGCCCTGGACGCGGGCGTTCGCGGAAAGGATCTTCACCTGCGCGCCCTTCAGGGGGACCTCGCGGCCGGCCTCGACGAGCACGGCCTTGCCTTCGCTCACCTTGAGGAAGGACTCCTTGAGCTTGGCGTCGACGTCCTTGGCGCCCTCGGGGAACGCGTGGTGGTAGTACTTCGCGATCGGGATGCGCTCGGCAAGCTCCGCCACGCAGCCCCAGTGGTCCGTGTGGTAGTGGCTGGTGAGGTAGTGGTCGATCTGCTGCAGGCCCGCCGCCTTCGCGGTCGCCGCGATGCGGTCCGCGTCGCGCTTGCCGGGCCAGCCGCAGTCCATCAGGAGCGAGCCGCCCTCCGGCGTGACCACGAGCGTCGCGGCGCCGCCCTCGACGTCGATCCAGAAGATGCGGAGGGCCTTCGCCTTCTCCTGGGAGGACGACATCGGGGGGAGTCCCAGGAGCGACATCGCCAGGACCGCCAGCGCCAGGAAGGTCTTCATCATCTTCATCCTCGATCTCCGAATCCAAGGCCCGGGATGCAGGCCGCGGCGACGACCCCGGCCCACACAAGGATATACGCCGCCAGCCCGGCCATCCACACCGGACGGTCTTTTCCGCGCCGGTTCTCCAGGAGCAGCCCGCAGGGCACGCCGAACAGGAAGCCGCCCAGGTGCGCGTAGTGGTCGATGTTCCCCATCATCGTGAGCCCGATCAGCACCCAGATGAACAGGTTGCGGATGATGATCCGGGCGAAGGGGTTCGCCAAGAAGTTGTGCCAGCTCCCCTCGCGCCGGTAGAGCATGGAGAGCGTCGCCGCGAACATGCCGAAGCCGGCCCCTGAAGCGCCGGCGCCGAAGGCGTGCTGGGCGATCACGCTGACGGCGGAGGCCCCGATCCCGGTGGTCAGGTAGGCGAAGGCGAACCAGGCCGACCCCACGGACTTCTCCAGGTCCATGCAACGCGGAAAGATGCCGAAGAGGTTCAGCAACAGGTGGATCCAGCCCACGTGGAGGAAGACGGCGCTCAGGAGGCGCCACCATTCCCCGTGCCAGATCGAGAAGCGTTCGATCGCGCCGTAGGAGAGCAGGGTCTCCGCCGTCAGG
>JACQFK010000379.1 GCA_016200125.1 Planctomycetota bacterium | reverse complement strand
GACTTCTTCTTGAACTCCTTCACCTTGCCGATGTACTTCTTCGGATCGCCTTCGAACTTGCCCACGCAGTCCGCGCAGCAGAACCCGATCGTCTGCTTCTCGTATTCCACCGTCCGGCCCGCCACCACGTCCTTGCCCGTGATGGGGCACTTCTTGTTGATCGCGTCGTCGAAGGAAATCTCCTCCGCCGACTTCTTCTTCTTGAACTCCTTCACCTTCCCGATGTACTTGCCCGTGATGGGGCACTTCTTGTTGATCGCGTCGCCGAAGGAGACGTTGAACACGTTCCCGGCGTCGGACTTCTTCTCTTCCTTCTTGAACTCCTTCACCTTCTCGATGTACTTCTCGGGCTCCTTCGCGAACTTGCCGCAACAATCCTTGCAGCAGAATCCGATCACCTGGCCCTTGTAGGTGAAGGTCACCGCGGGGTCCACATCCTTCCCCGCGAGCGGGCACTTGGTGTTGATCGCCTTCTTGTCGTCCTTCTTCTCTTCCTTCTTGTCTTCCTTCTTCTCGGCGGGCTCCTTGAACTCGGCGACCTTGCCGATGAACTTGGCCGGCTCCGCGTCAAACTTGCCCTTGCAGTTGTCGCAGCAGAAGGCGATCAGCTGGGTCTTGTAGGTCGAGGTCTTGGCGCCGTCGATGTCCTTCCCGGTCAGGGGGCACTTCGCGTTGATGGGCTTCGCCGCCGCCACCGCGGGGGTCGGCGCCGCGATCTCCACCACCTTCGCGGGCGGGTCGATGCCGCGGTTGATGTAGACGCCCGGGAGCGCCTTGGCCAGCTCGGCCGCGCCGCCGTCCGTCACCGCCGTCTGCCAGAGATAGACGTTCTTAAGCTTCTTGAGGCCGCCCAGATGGGCGAGGCCCTTGTCCGTCACCTTCGTGCCGTACAGGTTGAGGTACTGGAGCTCGGCCAGGCCCTTCACCGAGGCGAGCCCGTCGTCCCCGACGCCGGTCTTCTCCAGGTGGAGGCGGCGGAGGTTCTTCAGGCCCGCGAGGGCCTTCAGCCCGCCGTCGGTCACGCTCGTGTTGGCGAGGTTGAGCCAGACGAGCTGCTCGGTCACGCCCTTCAGCGACTCCAGCGCGGCGTCGTCGATCTTGGCGCCCGCGAGGCTGAAGTTGACGCTCAGCAGGTTCGTGTTGGCCGCCAGGGGCATCGCCCCGCCGCCGAGGCCGTTGATCTTCTGGACCGCCTGGGCGTCGGCAGGCGGAGCCGTCGGAAGCTGCTCCTCCTGGGCGCGCGCCACCGCGGCGGCCAGCAGGAATGTGAGGGCGAGCGAGAGAGTCTTCATGCCTATTCCCTTATGTAAGAACCACTCCTGAATTACGCTCGACAGCGGGGTTTCTGTACCGGGTGTAAGAATTTAGTCGCGCGGGCTTCCGGAATCAAGGTTTAGGATCGCCCGCCGCCCACCCGGACAGCCACCCCCTACGATCAAACGACAGTCCCCGGCAAATGGATTCGAAATTCGGTCGAAAAACGCCGCCCCTGTCAAAGATACTTGGCACCGCCGTCCGCCCGGGGGTCGCTTCCCGCCGTGAGGGTTCCGTCGGCATCCCGCCGGATCACCTGGCCCCGGCCGAAAAGAGCCCGACCATACCCCGAGACGCCCGGAACCAGAGCATGGCCCCGTTCCCGGAGTGCGGCGACCGTGGGGGCGGGAACGCCGGCCTCCAGGTGGACCCGGGAATCGTCCCCGTCCACCGGCTGGACGCAGAAGCGGGGACGGTCCAGTACGGGCTGAGGCTCGAGTCCATCGTCCACGATCCCGACCGCCACCTGGACATGGCCCTGGGGCTGCATGAAGCCGCCCATCACTCCAAAGGGCGCATAGAGGGAGCCGTCCGACCGGGTCATCAGGGCGGGGATGATGGTGTGATAGGGTCGTTTCCGGGGGGCGAGGGCATTGGGGTGGGAAGGATCGGTCACGAAGCAGGCCCCGCGGTTCTGCAGGGAGAAGCCGCAGCCTTCGGGAACGATGCCGGTGCCGAACCCCATGTAGTTGGAGTTGATGAACGAACAGGCGTTTCCCCAGCCGTCCACCACGCAGAAGTAAACCGTGTCCGACCCCGCCACGGGCGATCCATGCCGGACGTCCACCGCAGCCTTTTTCGGATTGAAGAGAGTCCGCCGCTTCGCCGCATAGTCCTTCGACAGGAGTTCGGCGATCGGGACCCTGGAAACCTGGGGGTCGGCGACATACCACCGGGTGTCGGCAAAAGCGATCCTCATCGCCTCGATGAGGAGATGCCAGCGTTCCGGACCCATCGGGTCCTGGCCCTTGAGGTCGAATCCTTCCAATATGTTAAGGGCGATGAGCGCGGTGATGCCCTGGCCGTTCGGGGGGCACTCCCAGACCCGCATGCTCCGGTAGGTCGTGCTGATCGGCTCCACCCAGGTGGACTCGTGGGCGGCGAGATCCTCGGCGGTCATCACGCCGCCTTCCTGCCGGAGGGCGGCGACGACCGCCTTGCCGGGCTCTCCTCTATAGTAAGCGTCTTTCCCTCCCGAGGCGATGGCCTTGAAGGTCCGCGCGAGGGCCGGATTCCGGAACGTCTCCCCCTCCCGCGGCGCCCGGCCCTCGATCGTCAGGTCGCGGGCCCCCGGACCCTTGAGCAGCGAGCGTCCGCCCGCCCAGCCATGGGCGGTCCAGGCGGCCACGGGGTAGCCGTCCTCCGCCAGCCGGATCGCCGGAGCCAGGATCCTCGGGAGGGGCAGGGTTCCGTGCCGCGCGATCAGGTCGCACCATCCGGCGCAGGCGCCCGGAACCGTGGCGGCGTGGGCATGGTGGGCGGGCAGCGGATCGAGCCCCTGCTTGCGAAGCAGGTCGATGGAGAGCCCGGCGGGAGCGCGGCCCGACCCGTTCAAGGCGCTGATCTTCTTCGTGTTCGCGTCGTAGAAGAGCGCGAACATGTCGCCGCCCAGGCCGGTGGACATCGGCTCGGTGAGATTGAGGGCCGCCGCGGCGGCGACCGCGGCGTCGGCGGCGTTCCCGCCCTCGCGCAGGACGGCGACGGCCGCCTCGGAGGCGAAGCGCTGGCTGGTGGCGGCCGCTCCGGTCGTCACGACGCCTCCTTGGGGGACGGCGGCGCCGCCGCAGCCGAGGGCCAGCGGAAGAGACGCGGCGCCCGCGAGAAACTCCCGTCGAGAGGGGTGCATCTCCCTACTCTACGCGCCCCGCGGGACAGGTGATGAGATCGCGGGCGATGAGAAGAACTCCCCTCCCCTAGTGCTTGCCGTTCCTGGCTTTCGGGAAGACCCGGTCGAGCGCCGCCCGCTCGGGGCCCGTCAGCTCCTTGAACAGCTTGTCCTCCGGCGTCACGTGCTCGCGGCGGGCGATCTCGCGGATCGCCTCCTTGATGAACTGCGCGCCCGAGAACGTCACGTGCTCGTCGATGTCGTAGAGCCGGACGAGCGGCAGCAGCGCGCGCCGGTCGCCGATCCGGGTGACCTCGTCGACGACGCCGTCGCGCACCCGCTTGCGGCCGTCGCCCAGCATCTCGAGCAGGTCGCCGAGGCCGCCCTTCTCGCCGAACTCGACGAGGGCGCGGTGGATCTTGACCTTGGCGGACTCGCAGCAGTGGACGAGCTGCGCGTTGTGGTTGCGCCTGATCGCCGCATTCAACTTCGCGAGCTGCTCGAGCAGCGTCGCTCCCGCGCGCCGGTCGCGGAGCAGCGAGAGGATGTCGACGAAGTTCTCGATCAGATACACGTCCTCGCAGCGCTTCACCTCGAGGATGTGGTTGAGCGCGTGGAGGATCACGTTGATCGAGGGCTTGCCGATCTCGGCGAGCGCGTCCGAGAAGTTCGTGAGCGCGTGCGGCTCCGCGGGCTTCCGGACCAGGGCCTCGACGATCGCCTCCGCGGCGTCGGCGCCGTACTTCTCGAGCGACGTCATCGACGCGGCGCGGACGCTGAAATCATCCGAGAGGAGTTCCTTGACGTGTTTCTTGATCTCTTCCTTGGCGGCGGGCGCGAGCACTGCGGATCCCGGTCTCTCCCTCAACGATCCAGGTTCTGGTTCGGCCATCGAGTACCCTCCTCTCACCTTGACCCCATCAACCCAGCGGACTCCACATCTATTGATCGTTCAACTTGGAAAAATTATACACTCCTCGTGTCGCGACTCAAGGGTCGCGCGCGGTTTTCAGAAAAATAACTTCCGCGCGCGCGGCGTACTTCCCGGAGCGCCGGCGGCCACGAATCCGGAAGAGGGAGGATCGATCATGACGCTCGTGCTCGCCGCGCTGCTCGCGCTTCAGGATCCCGTCGCCGTCGATCTCTCCCGCTACGACGCCGCCTGCGGCGTGAAGATCGAGCGCAGGGACCGCGCGCTCCGCGTCGAGTGGCCCGCCGGCGGCGGCTCGACGCGCGCCGCGACGCTGTCGCTGGATCCGTCGAAGCCGCTCTTCTCCTCGCTCGAGTCGGACGGCAAGGTGCTCGCGCAGGACGTGCGTCCCGCCTACACCGTGACCACCGGCGCGCGCGTGAGCCGCGCCAACGAGCGCTACATCTTCTTCGACAAGCCCGCCGACCAGAAGAACGGCCCGGTGAAGACGCACCAGGCGCTGCTCGATCTCAAGTCCGCGCGCGCGGAGAGCGAAGGCGCCCGGGCGACCGTCTCCTTCTCGAAGCTCGGCGCGGGCCCCTTTTCGGGCGACCTGGTGCTCCGTTTCTGCGCCGGCAGCCCCTTCATCCAGGTCGAGGCCGCCCTGAGCCTCGAGGAGAAGCTCGTCGCGTACATTTACGACTTCGTGCTCGAGGGCGACTGGAAGAGCGTGGCGTGGAAGGACAACGTCAGCGACCAGTGGGTCCGCGTCGCCCCCGAGGGCGCGCCGAAGCCGGTCGGCGTGCGGAACCGCGCGATCTTCGCGGAGGTCGAGTCGGGGTGCATCGGCGTGACGCCCGCGCCCCACGCGTTCTTCTTTCCGCGCGACCACACCGTGAACTTCAAGTTCGCCCAGGTGGGGAAGAACCGCTTCGGCCTGCGCCAGGATCCCGCGGGCGGGCCGGGCCACCAGGGCGCCTACATCCCCTGGTTCGACGCGCCCGCCGGAAAGACGCAGCACATGGCCGCCTTCGTGTGGCTCGGCGCGGAGAAGGCGGAGGCGGCGCTCGACCGGGTGAAGAAGTACACGCACGACGACGCCTTCAAGCCCCTGGACGGCCGCCTCACGTTCACGAGCCACTGGCACGTGCGGCTCACGATGAACGAACTGGCCGGCAAGGCCGCCGCGGCCGAGGCGTCGGCGGTCTTCAAGGCGATGAACGTCGACATCGTCCACCTCGCCGAGTTCCACGGCGACGGCAATCCGAACGATCCCGGCCCCAAGCGGCTCCCGCAGCTCCAGAAGATGTTCGAGGTCTGCCGCCAGTACTCGGACGACCGGCTCCTCTTCATCCCCGGCGAGGAGGCGAACGCGCAGCTCAACCAGCCGGCGCCGAAGGGGACCCACGCGGGCCACTGGCTCTACCTCTTCCCCCGGCCGGTCTACCTGACGCTCGTCCGGCCCGAAGGCGCGCCGCTCGTGGAGGAGATCGCGCCCTACGGCAGGGTCTATCACGCCGGCAGCGAGGCGGACATGGCGGAGATCCTGCGCCGCGAGAAGGCGCTCGCCTGGACCGCCCATCCGCGCATCAAGGCGTCCTTCGCCTGCCCCGACTCCTACAAGGAGAAGGACTGGTACAAGGACGACCTCTGGCTCGGCGGCGCGTGGAAGGCGATGCCCGCCGACCTCTCGCAGAACCGGCTCGGCGTCCGCGTCCTCGATCTCCTCGACGACATGAACAACTGGGGCCAGCGCAAGCAGATCCTGGGCGAGGTCGACACCTTCGAGCTCGACCGGACCCACGAGCTTTACGGCCACATGAACGTGAACTACCTGAAGCTCGACAAGCGGCCCAGGTCCGACGACTGGTCGTCCGTCCTGCGCGTCCTGCGGGCCGGCGATTTCTTCACGACGACCGGCGAAATCCTGATTCATTCGTTTGAAGTGAAGGACGGCAAGGTCCGGGCCGAGCTGGAATGGACCTATCCGCTGTCGCAGGTGGAGATCGTCACCAGCGACGGGAAGGAGTCGAGGCGCCGGACGCTGCCGGTCGCCTTTACCGCCGAGTTCGGCCGGGCGAAGTTCGAGTGGCCGGTCGACCGCGCCGACGCGGCCACGGTCCGGCTCGAGGTCTGGGACCTGGCGTCGAACGGCGCCTTCACGCAGCCCGTGAAGGCGCGCTGACCCTCCGGAATAATCTTGCCCTCCGGGGGTCGAACGGAGATAAAGGGCAGGCCCCTCGGAGGAACGGATGGCGATCTGGTTGGCGGCGATGCTCGCGGCCGCCGCATTCCCGCCGGAGGACGACGCGCTTCCCCGCTCGCTCCAGGCGGACGACGACTGGTCGAAGGTCGACGGGCTGCTGAGCGCGCGCGTGGGCGTCTGGACCGGCCGCGGCTTCAACTTCAGTTCCACGAGGACCGACAGCACCCAGGCGCGCTCGAAGCAGGAGACCTTCTTCTCCGCGTCGATCCTGGGCGGCGTCCAGTTCTTCGACCACTTCGTCCTGCTGGGGACCTACGAAGGAGACCTCGCCGCGAAGATCACGGCGCAGGTCGGGGGCGGCTATCTGGGCTGGCGCGAGCATCCGAAGTTGCGCTACGGCAAGGGCGTGCCCGACGAGGTGCTGATCTACGCCGGCGTCCTCGTGGGCCGGCTCGAGGTCCACAAGGCCGACTTCGGGAACTTCGACCGGGGCGTCGGCTTCGGCGGCGGAGTCGCCCTCGGGTGGACGCTCTCGCCGCAGGCTTCGGTCCAGCTCTACGGCGAGTACCGCTATCTCCGCTTCGACTACCAGCGCGACGTCCTCAGCAGCGACACGTCCATCGGCGGCAACGCCGGCTGGTTCGGGCTGGGCCTCGACTTCCGGTTCTGATCCTGCCGCGCGGCGACTATCCTGGGAATCCGCCGCCCAGCTCCGTCTCTTCCGGCGACGAGGGGCGTTCGATCGTCCCGAGCGCGGGGGGCGGTTCCTCGGCCGGCGCTTCCAAGGGAGGAGGCGGCGCCGCGGCCTCCTGGGTCCCGAGCCGAAGCTGGCGCTCGGCGTCCACGACGTCGCGGTTGATCCGGCGGGCCGCGCCGCGCAACTTCTCCCTCAGCGGATCTTCCGGAGGCAGCGCGTACATCGTGTTCTTGAGCAGCTGGAGCGCGAGCCGGAAGAAGCGGACCATGTCGCCGTCCGAAGCCCCCGTGTGGGCCTCGAGCTCGCCCCAGGAGCAGCCCTTCGCCCAGGCGTTCACCGCGCCGGCGAGCTTGAACTCGAGCCCCTTCGTCCGGTCCTCGAGCTCGGCGCGCTCCTCGGCGCGGCCGATGTCGTCCACGATGTTGTAGGCCGCCTTGCGCAGCCACTTGAAACGGCCGTGGTCGACCTTGCGCGCCCAGTCGGCCTTCTTCGCCTCGTATACGACCGCGTGGAAGAGCACGACCAGCTCCTCCTCGGACAGCTGCTTCAGGAAGCCGCGGAAGACGAGCTCGGTGACCTGGAGCTCGTAGCCCTGGATCTGCCGGGCGAACTCCCCTTTCGGCGTGAGCTTACCGTCGCGGATGTAGTTCATCGACTTGAGCAGCGACAGCCGCTTGCGGATCTGCGTCACCTTGCCCTGGAAGAGCTTCTCGCCGCGGCGGCGCGGATCGAAGTTCGCGAAGGACTTCTCCGCCGCGGTGTAGATCTTGTTCCCCAGGTGCTGCCACAGCGTGAGCAGGGTGGCGTAGGACAGGTTGAACTGCGACCGGATCGGCTCGATCTCCCCCTCGATCACCCGCTCGATGTCCGTCACCCGCATGTGGGGCCATTCGACGACGCTGTAGACGTAGCCCACCTCGTCGATCCCGCGGCGCCCCGCGCGGCCCGACATCTGGTGGTGCTCCCGGCTCTTGATCGGTCCGAGGCGCTTGCCGTCGAACTTGAAGATCGAGTTGAACACCACGGTCCGCGCGGGCATGTTGACGCCGACCGCGAAGGTCTCGGTGGCGAAGAGGAGCTTGATGAGCCCGGTGGTGAAGATCCGCTCGACCACCTCCTTCAGGGTCGGCAGCAGCCCCGCGTGATGGTAGGCCGCGCCCTTCTCGAGCAGCCGGCGGAGATGGTCGGTGGTCGCGTCCGCCTTCAGGTCGAACTTTTCCAGGAGCTCGTCGAAGAGCCCCAGGATCCGCGACCGCTCCTCGGCCGAGAGGAGGCCGCGGTTCACCATCGACGCGAACTGCTCGCAGTCCCGGCGGTTGAACGCGAACCAGAGGACGGGAAGCCGCTTCGACTCGGCGAGATGGTCGATCATCCACGAGCGCCAGCGGTTGGGGTTCGCGTTCGGGTCGATGCGCTGGTAGTACTGCCGGATGTCCCCCATCTCGTACTTCCGGAGGTCGCCGAGGCTCTTGAGGCCGAGCCCGGGGACGAAGAGCTGGTGCTGCAGCGGCACCGGCCGCTTCTGCTCGACGATCACGTGGAGCGGCGGGTCGGGCCGGATCGAGCGGATCCAGTGGGCCATCGGCTCGAGGTTGGGCACCGTCGCGGACAGGGCGAGGATGCGGATGTGCTCGGGCGCGAAGATGATCGACTCCTCCCACACCGTCCCCCGCTCGATGTCGTCCAGGTAGTGGATCTCGTCGAAGATCACGTAGCGCACGTCGTGGAAGGCCTCGGGCGACTCGAAGATCGTGTTGCGGAAGATCTCGGTGGTCATGAGGATGACCTGCGCGTCGGGGTGGAGGGTGACGTCGCCCGTCTTGATGCCGACGCGGTCGCCGTAGATCCGGCTGAAGTCGCGGAACTTCTGGGTGGAGAGCGCCTTGATGGGGGCGGTGTAGAGGACGCGCGCGCCCTCGGCCAGGCACTTCTCGATCGCGTACTCGGCGACGAGCGTCTTGCCCGCCCCGGTGGGGGCGGCGACGATCAGGGACTCCTGGTCGTTGATGACGCGGACGGCCTGTTCCTGGAATGCATCTAGAGTGAGGCCTTTGTAGTCCATGGATGGTCGGACAGGATGCGGCGGCGGGTCGCCCGCAGGGAGGGAACGGAACGGCGGGGTACGGGAGAAAGATCCGCTCGGGATCGCTGTCCTTTAACCCGCCGCCGGGCGCCGGCTACTGCTTCTTCTCCTCCTTCTTCTTGTCCAGATCCTTCTGGGACTGGAGCGCCAGCTTCCACAGCCTCTGGTTCTCGGGATCGGCGAATTCGCGGATGTCGGGGGGCACGGGCTGCTTGCGGATGCCCATTTCGAGCACTTCCTTCAGGGTCTGGTCCCCGTACTTGTCGGGCGGGAAGCGCTTGAGCAGTTCCTTCCCCTTCTGCAGATCCTGGAAGTCCTTCAGAGCCTGTTCGCCCTTCTCCTTGTCGCCGCTCTTCTCGGCGTCTTCCTTCGCCTGTTCCTCGATCTTCTTCCGGGCG
>JACQFK010000399.1 GCA_016200125.1 Planctomycetota bacterium | reverse complement strand
GGTTTGACGGGCTCTGGTTTCGGCGGCTCCGGCTTCACCGGTTCCGGCTTGGGAGGCGGAGGTTTGACGGGCTCGGGTTTCGGCGGCTCCGGCTTCACCGGTTCCGGCTTGGGAGGCGGAGGTTTGACGGGCTCGGGTTTCGGCGGCTCCGGCTTCACCGGTTCCGGCTTGGGAGGCGGCGGCTTCACGGGTTCGGGCTTCGGCGGCTCCGGCTTCACCGGCTCCGGCTTGGGAGGCGGCGGCTTCACGGGCTCCGGCTTGACAGGTTCGGGCTTGGGCGGCTCCGGCTTCACCGGATCGGTCTTGGCGATGGGCGTCGGCGTCTCCGGCGAGGAGGAATTGAGCAGGACGATGGCGCCGATGATGATGGCCACCGTGGCGGCGATGGCGACGTAAAGCGAGGTGTTGCTCCGGGCGGCCGTGGGAGGCGCCTGGGCCGGCTTCGGGGGCTCTTCCGAAAACGCGGTGGACAGGGCGGCGCGCATTTCCGTGCCGGAGGGTGACGTGAGCTTCCGGGCCGGCGCGGGGGCGGGCGTTTCGGGGGCGGCTACGGCGGCCACGGGGGCCGGCGCGGGGGCGGGCGGGGGAGGCGGCGGGGCGGCCGCGGCTTCGGACTTCGCCTCGGCGAGCGGATTCCACTCCTCGTCTGCGGCGGGGCGCTCCAGCCAGTCCTTGACCTCCTGATACGCCGAGCCGCAGGCCTCCGAGCAGAACGAGACGCCCTGCACCTCGACGATGCACATGAGGCACACGGGCTTCTCGCAGGCCTTGCAGGAGCCGACCGACGGCGACTCGGGGTGATTGACGCAGACCTTTTCCATCGCTTTTCCTCCGCCCACCACAGCCGGGGGGACCAGCATTGTAAGAAGAGAGCCCCAAGAAGGAAAGCACCTCTGAGTTTATTACGCGGGGGCGTGGGGCGGCTGGAGGCGGATCTTCGTGGAGCCCCCCGCGGCGGCGCGCCGCGCGAGGATTTCCTCCGCCAGTTGCAGGGCGGATTCCATGTCCGGTCGGATCCTCAGGGTCTTGAACTTGTCCTTGAGGTGGCCGTCGCGCATCAGCTTGCGGGGCTGGCGCTGGACGCCCTCCAGGACGATCGCGATCTTCTGCCGCTCCAGCCGCTCGAGGGCGCTTTCGAGGGCCACGAGCCCGGTCGCGTCCATGTCCGGCACCTCCTCCATGCGGAGGATGACGACGCGCGCCTGGTCGGCGATGACGCGGAGCGTGGCCATCGCCTTCTGGGCCGCGCCGAAGAAGAGCGGCCCTCCGATGTGGTAGACGAAGACGCCGTCGGGCACCGGGCGGGGCAGCTCCGGATGGGCGCCGGAGAGGATCCGCGTCCGGGTCAGCCGGATCATGCGCCGCATGAAGAGCAGGGCCGCCAGCAGCACGCCGTAGTAGACGCCGTAGACCATGTCGACGACGACGGTGAGCCCGTAGCAGACCAGCAGCACCGCCACGTCGTTCCGCGGCGCGACGCGGAGGATGTGGATGAAGTGCTTCAGCTCCGACATGTTCCAGGCCACGAGCATCAGCAGCGCCGCCAGCGCCGACATCGGGAGGTAGCCGATCAGGGGCGCGAGCGCGAGCACCGCCGCCAGCACGGTGACGGCGTGGACCATCGCCGACAGCGGGGAGCGGCCTCCGGAGCGGATGTTGGTCGCGGTCCGCGCGATCGCGCCGGTGGCGGGGATCCCGCCGAAGAAGGGGCAGACGATGTTGCCGATCCCGAGCGCCAGCAGCTCGGCGTCCGGGTCGTGCTTCGTCCCGGCCATGCCGTCGGCGACGACGGCGGAAAGCAGCGATTCGATCGCCCCGAGCATCGCGACGGCGAAGGCGCCGGGGAGGATCCCCTGGAGAACGTCGAAGCTGAAGTGGAAGGCCTGGCCCTTGGGACCGCCGAGGTTCCAGGGCCAGGTCGGCAGGGGCGGGATCTGCGGGATCCCGTCGACCACATGCCCGTTCACGGTCGTGTGAAACTTGGCGGCGATGGTGGTCACGTGGAAGGCGGGGACGTACTTCGCCAGCAGCCAGGCGGCCAGCGCCGCGACGGGCAGGGCGACCAGGGGGGCGGGGACGCGGCGGGTGACGAAGCGCGGGAAGAAGACCAGGATCGCCAGGGTGCCGATGCCGATGAGGAACTCCCAGCCGCTGGCGCTGCCGCGCACGGTCCACATGTCGTGCACGCGCTCGAGGAAGTGGTCGTTGTTCTTCGCCATCTGGAGCCCGAAGAGGTCCTTGAGCTGGAGCGTGCCGATCACCGTCGCGATGCCGGCGGTGAAGCCCGTGGTGACGGGGTGGGGGATGTACTCGATGAGCCGACCGAGCCGGAGCAGTCCCATGGCGACGAGGATGACGCCGCCCAAGATGCCCGCCATCAGGAGGCCGCCGAGCCCGTAGTTCAGGCAGATCGGCAGCAGGATCGGGATGAAGGCGGCCGTCGGGCCGGTCACCTGGCAGCGGGAGCCGCCGAGGAGCGCCACGACGAAGCCCGCGACGATCGCCGTATAGAGCCCCTGCTGCGGAGGGGCGTTGACGGCGATCGCCAGCGCCATGGAGAGGGGGAGCGCCACGACCCCGACGACCAGCCCGGCGAGGATGTCGCCCCTGAGGTTGGCGCGGCTGTAGTTCTCGCGCAGCGTCTGCCGGAGCGCGATGAAGGGGAGGGCGCGGAGCGGCCGGGACCGGTTCGGGTCCTCGTAACGGATCGAAGTATGCTGGGACATTGTTTTATCCAGGCAAAAGGCGCGCCGATGCTACCACGTCTTCGTCCGGAAGGCCAGACCTTGCCGCCGGAAGGCCGATGCCTTATGCTGTCGGCCGATGAACTTCGCCGATTTCGGCTTCGTCCGCGTCGCCGCGATCCAGACGCCCGTGCGGATCGCCGATCCCGCGGCCAACGCGGCGGCGATCCTCGACGCGTCGCGGCGGGCGGCGGAGAAGGGGGCCTCGGTCGCCCTCTTTCCGGAGCTCGCGCTCTCCGGCTACACCTGCGAGGACCTCTTCCAGTCCCGCGACCTTCTGGCCGCCGTCCGGGAGGGGCTGGCCGACCTGGCGCGCGACACGGCCCCGCTGCCCCTCGCGGTCCTCGTCGGCGCGCCCTTCCAGGCCCCCGACGGCCGTCTCTACGACGCCGCCTTCGTGATCCACGGCGGCCGGATCCGCGGCGCCCTGCCGAAGACCCACCTGCCCAACTACGGTGAGTTCTACGAGCGCCGCTGGTTCGCCTCCGGCGCGGGCATCGACCTGGCGGTCTCCGAGACCCGGCTGGGCGAGTTCCGGCTCTCGCCCCGGCAACTCTTCGTCCTCGGCCGGATGACCTTCGCGGTCGAGATCTGCGAGGACCTCTGGGCCCCCCTGCCGCCCAGCGGCGACCACGCCCTCGCCGGCGCCCAGGTGATCTTCAACCTGTCGGCCAGCAACGACTGGGTGTCGAAGGCCGACTACCGCCGCCAGCTCGTCCAGCAGCAGTCCGGCCGCCTCAATGCCGCCTACGTCTACGTCTCCTGCGGCCCGACGGAATCGACGAAGGACGTCGTCTTCGGCGGCCACGCGATCGTCGCGGAGAACGGCGCGATCGTCGCCGAGAGCGGCCGCTTCGAGTTCGAGGGATCGATGACGACGGCCGACCTCGATCTCGAGCGCATCGATCACGACCGCTCCCGCAACATGACCTTCGGGACCTCGCCCACGCCGCGCGCGGCCTACGCCGTCGAGCGTCTGGGCGAGCCCCCGGCGCTGGCCGCGCTGGAGCGCCGCTTCCCGCGGACGCCCTTCGTGCCCGACGATCCCGCGACGGTGGGCGGGCGGGCCCGCGAGATCCTGGAGATCCAGAGCGCCGGCCTCGCCCGCCGGCTCCAGCTGGGTGGCTGCTCCGTCCCGGTCCTCGGCCTCTCGGGCGGGCTCGACTCCACGCTCGCGCTGCTCGTCGCGGTCGAGGCGGTGAAGCGGCTCGGCTCGCCGCCCTCCACGGTACAGGCGGTGAGCATGCCGGGCCCCGGGACGACGGACCGCACCCGCCAGGCGGCAGCGGCGCTGGCCGCGCGGCTCGACGTCTCCTTCCGCGAGATCCCGATCGGCGCCGCGGTGACCCAGCACTTCAAGGACATCGGCCACGATCCGGCCCAGCACGACGTCGTGTTCGAGAACGCGCAGGCGCGCGAGCGGACCCAGATCCTCTTCGACCTCGCCAACAAGCTCCGCGGCATCGTGGTGGGGACGGGCGACATGTCCGAGCTGGCGCTCGGCTGGTGCACCTACAACGCCGACCACATGGCCAACTACGCCGTCAACGTCTCGGTGCCCAAGACGCTGGTGAAGCACCTCGTGAAGTGGTACGCCGACCATTCCGTCGCGCCCGCGACCCGGACGGTGCTCGAGGGGATCCTCTCGACGCCGATCTCGCCGGAGCTCCTTCCGCCCTCGGCGCAGGGCGAGATCCTGCAGTCCACGGAGCAGGTGATCGGCCCCTACCTGCTCCACGACTTCTTTCTCTACCACCACCTGCGCTGGGGCTCGGGTCCGCGCAAGATCCTGGCGCTCGCGTCCGCCACCTTCGCGGGCGAGTTCCCGGAGCCCGAGATCCGGAAGTGGCTGCGGGTCTTCCTCTCGCGCTTCTACACCCAGCAGTTCAAGCGCAGCTGCCTGCCGCCGGGCCCCAAAGTGGGCTCGGTGAGCCTATCTCCCCGCGGCGACCTCCGGATGCCCGACGAGGTCGATCCTACGGCGATGCTCCGTGAGCTTGACGCCTAGGGAATTTCCAATGGCCGCGTGGGCGTTTGTTGGGAGTTGGCGGTTGGAATTTTGGAGTTTACTTGGTTCGCCGCGTGGTGACTGCTTTCTTCGCGACGGGCTTCCACTGGAAGCCGAGGCGGCTGTTCTGCTCGTCCCTCGGCGAGACCTCGATGCGGTAGATCAGGCCGTAGGGGATGAGGTGGACGCTTTCGTCGATCTGCTCGGAGTCGCCCTGGTAGGCGCGCAGGGCCAGGTAGCCGTCCGACATCTGGTCGATCACGCAGACGTCCAGCGTGGTGCCGTCGGAGAGGAACAGCGTCAGCCGGACCGCCTTCTCCTTGCCGCTCTTCTCGATCATCTCGCCGAGCGCGACGTTGAAGAAGGTGCGGTTGAAGGGGACGTCGCCGCCGCCGCCGCCGATGAGCTGGATGGCCATGTGGGGATTCTAGCCCACGCGCGCCCCCGCCGCAACGAAGCGATCAGTTCCGGGCGCGTCCGCTTTCCTCGGTGAGCGTCCGGAGCCGGGCGAGCGTCTCCGGCGTGAGCGCGCCCGGCGCCATCCGCCAGCCCCAGTTGCCGGTCGCGACCCCCGGCCGGTTCATGCGCGCCTCGGAGCCCAGCCCCAGGAGGTCCTGGACGGGAAGGATGGCGGTGTCGGCGGGGGAGCGGAGCACCGCGCGGATCATCACCCAGCTGATGTCGCTGCCGTCGGTCTGCAGGTAGCGGTGGACCCAGTCGCGCGTGCCGTCGTTGTCGATCGCCCGGTACCAGCCGAGCGAGGTGTCGTTGTCGTGCGTGCCCGTCGCGGCCAGCGAGCGCTTCGGAAACTTGTGGGGCAGGTGGGTCTGGGCGGGGTCCCAGCCGAAGCCGAACTGGAGGACGCGGATGCCGGGCAGGTCGAAGCCGTCGCGCAGCTGCTCGACCTCGGGGGTCATGACGCCCAGGTCTTCGGCGATGAGCTGGAGCGAGCCGCTCTCGCGCCGCAGCCGCTCGAACACGTCGCCGCCGCAACCGAGGATCCAGCGGCCGTGGAGCGCGTTCTTCAGCCGCGCCGGGACCGCCCAGGCGCGGTGGAAGCCGATGAAGTGGTCGATGCGGACCGCGTCGAAGCGCGCGAGCGTCGTGCGGAAGCGCGAGAGCCACCACGCGTAGTTCTCCGCGCGCATCCGCTCCCAGTTGTAGAGGGGGAAGCCCCAGAGCTGGCCTTCCTTGGTGAAGTCGTCGGGGGGCACTCCCGCCACGCGCATCGGCCGGCCCCGGCGGCCGAGGTCGAAGAGGTCCTGGTGGGCCCAGACCTCGGCGCTGTCATGCGGGACGTAGAAGGGGACGTCGCCGATCAGGCCGATCCCCAGCTCGCGGCAGCGCTTGTGCAGCGCCTGCCATTGGCGGTCGAACTCGAACTGGACGAACTCGTGGAATCGGATCGAGGTGGCCAGCTTCCGCCGCGCCTCGGCGAGCGAGCCCCGGTCGTGCGCGCGCGCCCCGGCCTCCCACTCCGTCCAGATCCGGCCGCCGTGCGCGTCCTTGAGCGCGCGGTAGATCGCGTAGTCCTGAAGCCAGGGCGTCGCGGCGCGGAAGCCTTCGAAGCGGTTCCGCTCCTCCTCGGGGGCCAGGGCGTCGAACGCGGCGGCCGCGCGGTAGAGTCGGTCGAGCTTGAAGGTCTCGACCTCCCGGTACGGCACGCGCTCGCGGAGCCACGTGCCGGCGGGCGTGACGTCCTCCTTGCGCAGGAGCCCTCGCTCGACGAG
>JACQFK010000400.1 GCA_016200125.1 Planctomycetota bacterium | reverse complement strand
TCGATCTTGTAGACGACCTTCCCCTGGGCGAGGTCGATCACCTGGACCGAGTTGTTCGCCGTAGTGGCGACGAACAACCGCTTGCCCTTGACGTCGACCGAAAGGTGGTCGATTTTTCCCTGGACTCCTTCCATGGGGATCGTCTGGGTGAGTTCGAGAGGAGCCTTGTCCTGCGCCTGCGCGTGGCCCGCGGCGAGAAGGACCGTCAGAATCAGGATTGCCTGCGAAGTCCGCCCTGTGGCCATGTTCCTCACCTCGTTCAGCACCGGGATGCCGGCTCCCCGCGCCATCATATCAGCGTGACCTTATACTCCCTATTAAGTGCAAACGTATCTGTTCGAACCCTAAGCCAATATGAAGAAGAGGGAGGAAGGTTACGGAGCGGGGGCCGGCGCCTGGGGCAGGCGCAGCGTGAAGGTCGTGCCCTTCCCCTCCTGGCTCGTGAACGAGATCGAACCCCCGTGGGCCTCGACGACCCACTTCGTGATGGCGAGCCCCAGGCCGCTGCCGCCCTTGTCGCGCGACCGCGCCTGGTCCACCCGGTAGAACCGCTCGAAAATGTGCGGCCGGTCCTTCTCCGGGATCCCGATCCCCGTGTCGGCCACTGTCAGCACCGCCTCGCGCCCCTCGGCCGCGACCGAGACGTCCACGCGGCCTCCCTCGGGCGTGTAGCGGATCGCGTTGGAGATCAGGTTCGACGCCGCGTCGCGCAGGCGCTCGCGGTCGCCCGCCACGGTCGCGGGCTTCGCCTGGACCGCCAGCGCCACCTTCCTCTGGGCCGCCAGCGGCCCCAGCAGCGCGGCGGTCTCCTCGACCAGCGCCGCGAAGGGGACGGGATCCTTCGCGAGCGTGAGCTGCCGGGCGTCGGCGCGCGCCAGCGTGAGCAGCCCTTCGACGACGGCCTTCATCCGCTGGGCGGCGCGCTCGACGGACTTGAGCGCCTCGCGGTATTCCTCCGGCGACCGCTCCTTCATGAGCGCCAGCTCCGCCTGGGAGAGCACGAGGGACAGCGGCGTGCGCAGCTCGTGCGACGCGTCGGCGGTGAAGCGGGCCTGCTGGTCGAAGCCCGTCTGGAGCCGGTCGAAAGTTTCGTTCAAGGTGCGGGCGAGGCGGCCGAGTTCGCTTTCGGTCTGGGAGACGTCGATCCGCCGCGACAGGTCCCGGGCCGTGATGGTCGACGCCGCTTCGCTGATCCGCGCGATGGGCCGCAGCGCCCGCGAGGCGAGCCCCCAGCCGCCGGCGAGCGCCAGCAGCATGAAGGCCGCCCCCGCGGAGAGGCAGGCTGCGAGGAACTCGCGGAGGCTGCCGATCTCGTCCTTCGCCCGGCCGCCGACGAGGATCCAGGTGTTCAGCGGCCCGCGGACGACCACCTCGCGGGAGCTGCCGCTGCTCCGTTTCGATTCCGCCGCGGGCGCCTCGGCTTCCTTCGCGGTCGGCGAGCGGTGGATGATCTTTCCGCCGCGGTCCCAGATCAGGTAGTACGGAAGATCCTCGCCCCGGCGGAAGAGGTTCCGGAAGCTCTTGGGCACCTCCAGGTCGATGCTGCCGTCGTCCATCTCCGCCAGGCCGGCGGCCAGCCCGTGGGCGTAGGCCTCGAGCTTCGCGTCGATCGCCTTGAACACGGAGCGGCTCAGCCGCAGGTACACGGTCGTCCCGAAGGCGGCCAGCAGGAGGAGGAAGATGAGCCCGTACCAGAACAGGAGGGCGGTGCGGATCGACTTAAACACCCAGGATGTACCCCTGATTCCGCCGCGTCTCGATGAAGTCCTTCCCCAGCTTGCGGCGCAGGTTCGAGACGTAGACGTCCACGACGTTCGAGAGCGAGTCGTCGTTCTCGTCGTAGAGGTGGTCGTAGATCATCGTGCGGGTCACGAGCTCCCCCCGGTGCATCGCCATGAATTCGGCCAGCGCGAACTCCTTCGGCGTGAGCTCGACCGGCTTGCCCTTCCGCCGGATCACCTTCGCGACGGTGTCGATCTCGAGTTCGCCCACCTTGAGCAGGGGCGAGGGCTTCCCGGCCGAGCGCCGCACCAGCGCGCGCACCCGGGCGATCAGCTCCGTGCGCTGGAAGGGCTTGGTAAGGTAGTCGTCCGCGCCCGAGTTGAGCCCCTTGACCTTGTCGTCCAGGCCGTCGCGCGCGGTCAGGATGAGCACCGGCGTCGTGCTCTTCGCGCGGACCTTCTTGAGCACGTCGAAGCCGCTCATCCGCGGGAGCATCAGGTCGAGCACGATCGCGTCGTAGTCCCAGCTCTGGGCGTTGAAGAGGCCGCTCTCGCCGTCCGTGGCGACGTCCACCGAGAATCCGTCCTCCACAAAGGCGCGGCGGACGGTCTCCGCCAGCTCCTCCTCGTCCTCGACGATCAGCAGTCTCATGTCCTTCCGGCAGTATATCCCGAAGCACCTTAAGACAACATGAAGCCGCGGCGTGTTAGAACGGTGTCGGCCCGGGGAGGATGGAACCGATGAGAGTGTCCGCGCTCCTGCTGATCGCGATGTCGGCGGCCTGCTCCGCTTCCCCTCCGCCCCAGACCGCGCGGCCCCCGAACATCGTCGTGATCTTCATGGACGACATGGGCTACGCCGACATCGGCGCCTTCGGGGCGAAGGGCTATGCGACGCCGAACCTCGACCGGCTGGCCCGCGAAGGCCGGAAATTCAGCGACTTCTACGTGCCCCAGGCCGTCTGCTCTGCGTCCCGCGCCGCCCTGATGACCGGCTGCTACAACGTCCGGGTCGGCATCTTCGGCGCTCTCGGCCCCAGGTCCAAGACCGGGATCAGCGACTCGGAAGTCACGCTCGCCCAGCTCTGCAAGCAGAAGGGCTACGCGACCGCCTGCTACGGCAAGTGGCATCTCGGCGACCAGCGGCAGTTTCTCCCGCTCCAGCACGGCTTCGACGACTACTTCGGCCTGCCCTACTCCAACGACATGTGGCCGCTCCATCCGACCGCGAAGAATTTCCCCGATCTCCCGCTGATCGATGGGAACGAGACCGTGAAGGCCTCCGTCACGCACGCGGACCAGGAGCAGCTCACGACCTGGTACACCGAGCGGGCCGTCTCCTTCATCGGGAAGAACCGGGAGCGGCCCTTCTTCCTCTACGTCCCCCACAGCATGGTCCATGTGCCGCTCCACGTCTCGGACAGGTTCCGCGGGAAGAGCGGCGTCGGCCTCTTCGGCGACGTGATGATGGAGGTGGACTGGTCGGTGGGACAGATCGTGGACGCGATCCGGAAGCAGGGCCTCGAAAAGGACACGCTGCTCCTCTTCACGTCGGACAACGGGCCCTGGCTCAGCTACGGCGACCACGCGGGCTCGGCCGGCCCGCTGCGCGAGGGCAAGGGGACCATGTTCGACGGCGGCTGCCGGGAGTCGACGATCTTCTGGGGCCCGGGCCGCGTCCCGGCGGGGACGGTCTGCCAGGAACCCGCGATGACGATCGACGTGCTGCCCTCGGTGGCCCGGCTCATCGGCGCGAAGCTTCCGGATCACAAGATCGACGGGCTGGACATCTGGCCGCTGATCTCCGGCGCCGAGGGCGCGCGCAGCCCGCACGAAGCCTACTATTTCTATTGGGGGAGGGAGCTGCAGGCCGTCCGCTCCGGGAAGTGGAAGCTTCACTTCCCCCACGGCTTCGCGACGTTGAACGGGCGAAAGGGCGGCACGGGAGGCATTCCAGCGAAATACGAGCAGGCAAAGATCGGCCTGTCGCTCTTCGACCTCGAGAAGGATCCCGGCGAGACGGCGGACGTCAAGGATGCGAATTCAGAGGTGGTCGCCCGGCTCCAGGAGCTCGCCGCCGTCATGAGGAAGGACCTGGGCGATTCGGCGACAAGAGAGACCGGATCGGGAGCCCGCGAACCGGGCCGCTTGAAGGAATGGGCCGATGAGAATCCTCTGCCTGGCCCTCACGGCGCTCCTGGCCGCCTGCGCCTCGCCCTCCGCGCAGACCGCCGCGCCGCGGTCGCCCTTGAACGTCGTGTTGATCCTCGCGGACGACCTGGGCTGGCGCGATCTCGGATGCAGCGGGAGCGCGTTCTACGAGACCCCGGCCGTCGACCGCCTCGCGTCGCAGGGCATGAGGTTCCTGTCCGCGTACTCGGCCTGCAACGTCTGCTCGCCGACGCGCGCCAGCATCATGACCGGCAAGTATCCCGCCCGCCTTCACACGACGAACTTCTTCGGCGGCAACCGCCGGGGAATGCTGCTCCCGCCCGAGTACCGGCAGTCGCTGCCCGCGGAGGAGACGACGCTGGCGGAGGCCTTCAAGCAGTCCGGATACCGGACGGGTTTCGCGGGCAAGTGGCACCTCGGCGGGAAAGGCTCGCTGCCCGGCGACCACGGCTTCGACGTCGTGAGGGGGCTCAACGCGAAGCCCGCGGGAGGGCCCGTCGACGACCCCCATTTCGCGACGATGCTGTCGACGCAGGCGGCGGCCTTCCTGGAGGAGTCGAAGGACAAGCCCTTCTTTCTCTATCTGCCGCTGCACTCGCCCCACGTGGGCCTCAAGACGCGGCCCGAGCTCGCGGAAAAGTACAAGGCGAAGGCCGCGGTTTTGTCGTCCTTCGCCGGCCCGCGCGAAGTCCCGGCGGGCCCCGGCTTCAAGGCGCGAGCGGTCCAGGACCACGCGGTCTACGCGGGGATGATCCAGGAGATGGACGAGGCCGTGGGCCGCGTCCTCAAGAAGCTCGACGATCTCAAACTGACCGAACGCACCGTCGTGGTGTTCATGTCCGACAACGGCGGGCTCATCACGGCCGAGGGGTCGCCGACCTCGAACCTGCCGCTGCGGGCCGGCAAAGGATGGAACTACGAGGGCGGCCACCGCGTGCCGCTGATCGTCCGCGTCCCGGGCCGCGTGCCGGCCGGATCCGAGTGCGACGTCCCCGTGATCAGCCAGGATCTCTATCCCACGCTGCTGGAGCTCGCCGGCGTGCCGGTTCCCGCGGGACAGGCGATCGACGCCGTCAGCTTCGTGCCGCTCCTGGACCGCAAGGGGGGCCTGCCCGAGCGGACCTTCTTCTGGCACTATCCCCACTACAGCAACCAGGGCGGCCGGCCCGGAGGCGCCTTGCGCTCCGGGGACGCCAAGCTCGTGGAGTTTTTCGAGGATTCCCGCGTCGAGCTGTACGATCTCGCGTCGGATCCGGGCGAGCAGCGCGATCTCGCGGCAGGCCAGCCGGCGCGGGCGGAGGAGCTGAGGAGGCGTCTCGCCGAGTGGCGCCGCTCGGTGGGCGCGCAGATGCCGACGCCGAATCCCGATCCCGTGGAGCCCTTCGGACCGAAGGGGCTTCCGAAGTAGCCCGGGCTCGTCCTCCAGGAGGTTGTCCAGGCATGGCGAGGGTTCTTCTGGTTCTGGTCCTGGCCGGCGCCGCTCAAGATCCGAAGCTGACGCGGCAGATTGAAGGGATTCTCGATCAACACTACGGCTCGTTTCCGAAGGAACGCAGGCCGGAATTCGCGCGACGGATCGCATCGGCCATCGGCCAGGCGCCCCCTGAACGGGTCCCCAAGTTGATCGAGGCTCTTCCGCAGCTTTCGGGATACTCCGAGTCGGTCCTGTCCTTCTATGGCCGACAGGCGGACGGTTCAAAGGCGCTGGAGGAGCTCCTGGCCGGCGGCCATGGGATTTTCGCCGACCAGATGGAAGTGATCGTGAATCGCGCCGCCCGGCGGGAGGAGTCGGACGCCCAGCGGTCCGCCGTCGAAGCTCAAATCGGCCGGATCTTCGCTTCGGGACGGGAGTTCCTGAAGGACCGGCTCGCCGGGGAGGCGGCCGCTCGATTCATTGACGGGGAGATGCTTGGACTCGAAAAGGGGTGGAAAGAGACGCTGGACCGTCCCTTCAATGCCGTGATGGACGCTCCGCTCACTCCCTCCAACCTGGATCGCGTCATTCATGAAATGAGGATCGCCGCACAGTCGTTCGACCGTGTCGTGATCGAAGAGAAGGATTTTGGGGATCCGAAACGGCTCGCCGCTCTGGGGGTGCCTCAGCTCGTTGCAAAGGTCCGCGAAGCCGCCTATCTCGCCACGCGGCTGTGCTTCCCCGATCGGGCCCTGTCCGTGCAGCGCGAGCGGCTGTGGATCAAGGAATTCGAGGCGCTGCGGGACCAGGAACGGCGCCGGACGGAGCCGTCGGCGCCGGCTCCGGAAACGCCCTCGCCGGCCCGGGCTGACGCCTATTCCCCTGAAGACCTCCGCATCGATCACGGGATGGAGCGGGAAGCGGCGGAGCGCCGCCGCCCGCCTTCCGCGACCGGGAAGCAGGGAGACCCGCCGGGATCGCGGCTCTTCGCTTGGGTCGGCGTGGCCGGGCTGCTCGCCCTGCTGATCTGGCTCTTCGCCCGGTTCCGCGGGCGCTGATCGGCCGGGAGGCTCAATCGAGGGGCTTGGGTTCGAAGTCGGACGGATTCACCCATGCCGCCTTCACCGGCTTGCCGCTCGTGAACTTCTCGTAGAAGTTCCGGACGGGCTCCTCGGCGTAGAGATACGCGTCGAACAGGGATCCCTGACCCGACATCCGCGGATCGCCCTGCTCCGTCAACTCACGGAAGAGTTGATCCCGGAGCGCGTTCTTCACGGCCCGGCGCGCCGGGTCCGCGGCGAGATTCTTCAGGCAGTCGGGATCCGACCGCACGTCGTAGAGCTCTTCCGTCCCCCGCTTGCCGAAGCAAAGCTCCCAGGGCTTCCGGTCGCCCCCCTGCCGCCGCAGCTGGAGGACTTCCGTCTTCGTGGGACCGCCGTCGCACTCGAGATAGCCCGTCTCCGGATTCCCCGCGGGCCAGCGCGAGACCTCGAAGTTGTGCAGATAGAGCAGCCCGTCCTTCACGATCCCGCGGATGGGATAGCCCTCGTCGCGCGGCCGGCCCACGTCGTGCCGCTCCTTGCCGATCAGCACGTGGTCGCGCCGCGAATCGACCTTCCCGCTGAACAGGTCCGAAAGGCTGCGGCCGGGCGTCGGCGCCATGCCGGAGTCGCCCCACGCGAGGCCCGACAGCTCGACGAAGGTCGGAGCGAGATCCACGAAGCTGACGAAGTCGTCGACCCTGCGGCCGGGGCTGCGGATCCCCTCCTTCCACCGGATCGCGAGCGGCATGTGATTGGAGAGTTCGTACTCCTGCGCCTTCACCCGGGGGAAAGGCATCCCGTTGTCGGAAGTCACGACGACGATTGTGCGGTCCAATTCCCCCCGCTCCTCCAGCAGGTCGAGCATCCTGCCGAGCTGGCGATCGAAGTGCTCGACCTCGAACGCGTAATCGAGCAGATCGCTGCGCGCGGCCGGCGTGTCGGGCCAGCAGGCGGGCAGGCCACCGAGGTCGGAGGCCTTCTTCCCGCCCTTGGCTTCGCCCGATCCGTACTCGTAGCCGCGGTGGGGCTCGAAGCCGCCGTACCAGAAACACCAGCGCTTCCCCGCCGGACAGGCGTCGAGGAAGTCCTTGAAGTTGGCGGCGTAGTCGCGGCTGGAGATCCCAGTCGTCGGCGGCTTCAGCGCGCGCGCCTGGAAGGGCGCTCCGGCCGGCTCCCGCGGCTTGCCGTCGATCAGCCCCGGGTTGCCCGGCCCCCAGCCCTTCCCGGTCATGCCGACCCAGGCGCCTCGGCGGGCGAGCGCTTCGGGAAAGGTCCTGAATTTCGCGGGGAAGAAGGGGACGTGGTTCGCCGCCTCCTCGAGCTGCCACGAGTTGCGGCCGGTCAACAGGCAGGCCCGCGACGGCGCGCACTTCGCGTTGGGAGTGTAGGCGCGGTTGAAGAGGAGTCCTTCACGGGCGACGCGGTCGAAGGCCGGCGTCTTCACCCAGTTGCAGCCGTAGGCGCCCGCGTGGGGCCAGCTCCAGTCGTCGGCGATGCAAAAGAGGATGTTGGGAGGCTCGCGCGCCCTCTCCGGCGCGGTCGGACCGCAGGCGCAGAGAGCGAGGAGGAGCGCGAGCGCCGGAAGCCGCATGAGAAGTTAACAGCGCGCGCGCCGGACGGGTTGCGGAATCAGTCGTCGCTTCCCGCGCGCGCTCTCTCCAGGGCCCCGCGGAGCATGGGCAGGTAGTGCTTGGGCTTCACCTGGCCGTAGGGGAAATGGCCGTCCGTGACCAGGTCGAAGAGCGACGCGCCGCCGGGCTGCGGATTGAGCAGCGTCTCGCCGTCGCTCGCGAGCACCACGCTCCGCAGGAAGAAGCCCTGATTGAAATTGCCCTGCACCATGCCGTCCGGATCGACCTCGACCTTGTGGAGCACGTCCTCCATGCAGGCGAGGTCCGGCACCGGCGTCGTGCGCACGTTGATCCACACCGGCACGAATTCGTCGTTGATCAGCGCGATGATCTCGGGATCCGACAGCGCTCCGTCCCGGAGCAGCGAACCGCCGATTCAGCAGTGCTCCCGCAGCTCGCCGGCGACCATCACCGCAAGAATGGGCCGCCCGCTTTTCGACGCGGCGCCGCGCGCGACCTCGAAGTCCTCCAGCCAGCGGATGTGGAGGCTGCAGGAGTCCTCCTTGGCGGGCATGTGGGAGAGGCAGCCGGTCAGCGAGGCGAGGAGCGCCGGCAGCATCAGGGGGCGGAGCAGCGTTCTCATGTAGGGCCGTACGGAGGGTTCCGGAAATCCTCCCGCTTTTTCGAGGCGTAGGGTAGAGGAGGCCCCTGCCATGAAACTGATCCTTTCGGCGCTCCTGTTGCTCGGCTGCCTGGCGCCGGCCCGGCCGGCGGATCCGCAGGTGCTCGACCTCTGGCCCGGCAAGACGCCGGACGACGCCGGCATCGAGGGAGAGGAGAAATTCCGCGACCTCCTCGTCAACGGCAAGCCCTACGAGGTCGGCGGGAAGCCGACGAAGTGGAAGACCAACGTCAGCAAGCCGACGATCTCGGTCTACCGGCCCGCGAAGGACAAGGACAGCGGGATCTCGATGCTCATCTGCCCGGGCGGCGGCTATCACAATCTCGGCTGGGACGTCGAAGGCGAGGAAGTGGCGGCCTGGCTGAATTCGGTCGGCCTGACCGGCATCCTCCTCAAGTACCGCTGCCCGCGCCGGCCGGGCGACGTGAAGGGCGAGCCGCCGCTGGGGCCGCTCAAGGACGCCCAGCGCGCCGTCAGCCTCGTCCGCAGCAAGGCCGCGGAGTGGGGCATCGATCCGCAGAAGATCGGGATGGTGGGATTCTCGGCGGGCGGCCATCTCGTCGGCGCGACCGCGACCCACTTCGCGAAGCGCGCCTACGAGCCCCTGGACGACGTCGACAAGATCAGCTGCCGGCCGGACTTCGGCGTCTCGCTCTACTCCGGCTACTTCAAGGTGAAGGACGGGCTTTCGCCGACGATCACGGAAAACCCGGGCACGCCTCCGCTGTTGCTGCTCCACGCGACGGACGACCCGGTCAGCGACGTGGAACACAGCGTGACGATGTACGTCGCGATGAAGCGGCTCAAGGTCCCGGTCGAACTGCACGTCTACGCCACGGGCGGCCACGGCTGGGGCGTCCGGAAGCTCGGACATCCCTGCGAGACCTGGACCGACCGCTGTCTCGAATGGCTGCGGAACCGGGGATTCCTTCGCTAAAGGCCGCCTGCTATAATCCGCCCCATGCCCAGGCGCTCCGACGTCGCATCGCTCACGGATCTCGAACTCCTCAAGGCCATCGAGACGCTCGAGGCCATCGTCGCCGATCCGACCCTGTCCGCCGGCCTCTCCAAGGAAGACCACGTGCGGCTCATGGCCGCGGCGGGCCGGCTCTCCCGTCCCGCGAAGCTGGAGCGGCTCCGCGTCTCGCGCACGATCCGCAAGGAGCGGCACCGCCGCGACCTGAAGGCGGACCGGGCCGCGGTCGCCTCCACCGGGATCCGCGAAGCGCGCCGCGCCGATGTGTTCAGCGCGCCCGGGCGGCTGCTGCCGGCGCCGGGCGGGCCGGCGGAGGAGCTGAAGAAACCCCGCTCCTGCTACGTCTGCAAGAACGAATACACCCGCGTCCATCATTTTTACGACGGCATGTGCCCGTCCTGCGCGGACCTGAACTACTCCAAGCGCTTCCAGACGGCGGACCTCGTGGGACGCACCGCGGTGATCACGGGCGCCCGGCTCAAGATCGGCTACCAGGCGGGTCTCAAGCTCCTCCGCGCCGGCGCGCGCGTGATCGTCAGCACCCGCTTCCCGCACGACGCCGCCCGCCGCTACGCCGCGGAACCCGACTTCGCCGAATGGGGCCGGCGGCTCCGCGTCCACGGCCTCGACCTGCGTCATTCCCCCTCCGTCGAGGTCTTCGCCCGCTACCTGAACCACAGCGAGACCCGCGTCGATGCCCTCGTGAACAACGCCGCCCAGACCGTGCGGCGGCCGGTCGGCTTCTACCGCCACCTGCTCGATCGCGAAGCGCAACCCTGGAAGACGCTCTCCACCTCCGAGCAGTCGGTCCTCGAAGGCCACTATGAATGCTGCGACCTGCTCGGACAGGCGGCCCCCGACGCCCCGGCGAACGGGCTCATGATCCTCGACCACGGCACGGTGGGGCTGGGCCTCCGGGACTCGGCGAAGCTCTCCCAGGTCCGCATGAACTACGACGACCGTACGAGCGGGCGCGAGATCTTCCCGGAGGGGCGCCTCGACGCGGATCTCCAGCAGATCGACCTGCGGACGCAGAACTCCTGGCGCATGACGCTCGCGGAAGTCCCCACGGCCGAACTGCTCGAGGTCCTGCTGATCAACGCCGTGGCGCCCTTCGTCCTGGCCGCGCGGCTCAAGCCGCTCATGCTCAAGGCGCGCAGCGGCGACGTC
>JACQFK010000046.1 GCA_016200125.1 Planctomycetota bacterium | reverse complement strand
GCAGCTCAAGGCGATCGAGGAGTACATGAAGTCCCGGGGCCTCAAGCTCACGGGACCGAGGAAGCGCGTGGTCCAGAAGCTCCTTTCCGTCAAGGGACACGTCGCCGCGGACGACCTCATCGAGCTCCTCCGCCGGGACCGCACCCCCGTCTCCAAGGCCACCGTCTACCGCACCCTCGCCCTCGTCAGCCAGTCCGGGCTCATCGACGGCCACGACTTCGACAAGGGCAAGCGCCTCTACGAGCCCATGGTCGGCCGCGCCCACCACGACCATCTCTACTGCATCGCCTGCGGCAAGGTGATCGAGTTCGAAGAGGAGGCCATCGAGCGCCTCCAGGAGATGGTCACCCAGCGCCACCGCTTTACCGCCGTCTACCACAGCCACAAGATTTTCGGCTACTGCTCCGGGTGCGGGCCCGGCGCCCTTCCGAAGGCGCGGCCGTGAAGAGCCTCAAGGACCTCGGTCTGAACGGGACCGGCGAGATCGCCCACGTGGCGGGCCGCGGGCCCCTGACCCAGCGCCTGCTCGCCATGGGCTTCCTGCCGGGCACCCGGCTCCGCGTCGTCCAGATCGCCCCCTTCGGCGATCCCATCACGGTCGAGCTCGACGGCTGGCGCGTCAGCCTCCGGCTCCGCGAGGCCGAGTGGCTCCAGCTCAAGCCGACGAACGGGAACGGCAACGGGAAGGGCCATCCATGAGCAGCGCCGCGCCCGCGTCCACCGCCGCCGCCCTCGTGGCCGTGATCGGCAACCCCAACACCGGCAAAAGCTCGCTCTTCAATGCCCTCACCGGGATCAACCAGCAGGTGGGGAACTATCCCGGCATTACGGTGGAACGCCGGGAGGGGACCTGCCGGCTCGAGGAAGGCGAGGTCACCCTGATCGACCTCCCGGGCACCTACAGCCTGGCCGCGATGAGCGCCGACGAACAGGTCATCATCGACGTCCTCTCGGGCCGCCGGGGGGAGATCCCGGCCCCGGCCGCCGTCCTCTGCGTCGTCGACGCGTCGAACCTCCGTCGCAACCTCTTCCTGGTCTCGCAGGTCGCCGAGACCGGCCTCCCCGTCGTCGTCGCGCTCAACATGATCGACGAGGCCCGCGAGCGCGGCCTGAAGCTGGACGTCGCGGCGCTCTCCGCGCGGCTGGGCGTGCCGGTCGTCCCCACCGTCGCGGTTCGTGGCGAGGGGCTGACCGAGCTGCGCCGGGCGATCGCCGGCGCCCTGAGCACGCGGACCCGCTTCGCCCCCGTGGCCTGGCCCCCGGCGGTGGTCGAGGCCCGCGGCATCGTCGCCGAGGCCGCGCGCCAGGCGAGCCGCACCTTCAACGAGGCCGACCTGAGCCGGCTGGTCTTCGACGTCGAGCCGTCGCTCGCGTTCCCCGGCCTGGTCGAGGCCCGCTCCCGCGCCCACAAGGTGCTCGAGGCGGCGTCCCTCGATCCGGTGAGCGCGGAGGCCTTCCTCCGCTTCCGCCACCTGGACGGGCTCGTCGGCGACTCCGGCCGGCCGGCGGAGACCCCGGCTTCCGCGAGGCCCTACGCGATCGACCGCCTCTTCACCCACCGGGTCGGGGGCCTGCTGATCTTCGGCATCTTCATGTTCCTGGTCTTCGCCTCCGTCTACTGGATCGCCCGGCCGGCCATGGACGGCATCCAGTGGGTCTTCGGCAAGATGGGCGTCTGGGCCCAGGCGTCCCTCGCCGGCCATCCGATGCTCGAGAAGCTCGTCGTCAACGGAATCATCAAGGGCGTCGGCGGGGTCATCGTGTTCCTCCCCCAGATCCTCATCCTCTTTCTCTTCGTCGCGATCCTGGAGGACTCCGGCTACATGGCCCGCGCGGCCTTCCTGATGGACAAGGTGTTCAGCTGGACGGGCCTGAACGGGAAGAGCTTCGTGCCCATGCTCTCGAGCTTCGCCTGCGCGGTCCCCGCGATCATGACGACGCGGACGATCGAGGACCCGAAGGCGCGGCTGTCGACCATCCTGGTCGCCCCGCTCATGAGCTGCTCCGCGCGGCTGCCGGTCTACGTGCTCATGATCGGCGCCTTCATCGAGCCGAAGTACGGCCCGCTCTGGGCCGGCGCGGCGCTCTTCGCGATGCACATGCTGGGGCTCGTCGTCGCGATCCCGGTGGCCTTCCTGATCAACCGCTTCATCCTGAGGCTCCGCCCGCTCCCCTTCATCCTCGAGATGCCGCCCTACCGGATGCCGCGGACGCGCAGCGTCGGCCGGCGGATGTTCCTGAGCGGCCGGGAGTTCGTCCTCCGCGCGGGCACCGTGATCTTCGCCTTCTCGATCGTGATCTGGGCGCTCTCGTACTTCCCGCACCCGGCGGCGCTGGCCGCCGAGGTCGAAAAGGCGCTGCCCGCGGGACGGACGGAGGCCGAGCGCGATCGCGCGGTCAACTCCGCCTATCTCGAGCAGAGCCTCCTCGGCCGCTTCGGCAAGGCGGTCCAGCCGCTGTTCGCGCCCGCGGGCTTCGACTGGAAGACGACGGTCGCGGTCCCTGCGGCCTTCCCGGCCCGCGAGGTGGTGGTGTCCACGCTGGGCATCCTCTTCTCGGCGGAGGAGGGGGAGGATTCGGCCCTCAAGAGTCAGATGATGGAGGCGAAGTGGCCCGACGGCCGGGCGGTGTACGGCCCGGCGATGGCGGCCGCCGTGATGGTGTTCTTCGCCTTCTGCCTCCAGTGCGGCTCCACCGTCGCGGTCATGGCGCGGGAGGCCTCCTGGAAGTGGGCGGGGTTCGCGTTCTTCTACATGACGACGCTGGCCTGGATCGGCGCGGTCGCGACGTACCAGATCGCGCGCTGAGGAGGAGTCATGCTGCTCGACGGCATCATCGTGGCGGTCGTGGTCGCGGGAGCGGTGGCGTATCTCGCGTGGAGTCTGATTCCGCGGCGGCGCAAGGCCCCGATCGCCTGCGGCGGCTGCGCGAAGTCCTCCGAGCACCGGGAGGTCTCGCCGGTCCGGACGCCGGGATCGAGGTAGCGTGATGGAAGACGGAATGAAGGACCGGCCCGAGTCCTCCGCGGTCGAGGTCCGCCCGGCGGACCGCCGGGTGCTCCGCAGCGAGGAGCTTTTCGGCAGCTCCCGGGAGATCACGATCCGTCACAACGGGCAGGAGTACCGGCTCCAGGTCACGAGAAACGGAAAGCTGATCCTGATCAAATGAAGCGCGCCGCCCTCGTCCTGACCCTCGGGGCGCTGGCCGGCTGCGCCGCCTATCTCCCCCTGCCCGACCCGATGATGGCCGGCGGCGACGAGGCGCGGCTCTCCGACCTCCGGGCCGGACGGCAGCTCTACATCGACAAGTGCTCCGGCTGCCACGCGCTCAAGTCCGTGGACCGCTACGACGACGCGACCTGGACCTCCGAGGTTCACGAGATGCTGGCCAAGAAGAAAGTCCGCCTCAGCGACGCCGACCGCGACCAGCTCCTCCGCTATCTCACCACGGCGAACGGACGCTGAAGAGCGAAAGCCGAAAATCGAATGAAGGAGGATCTTTCCCTGCAGCGAGGGAGGCGCCCCTCCGATTTTCGCTTTTCGGTTTTCGGTTTTCGTTCCTTATACTAGGGGGATGTCCGTCTTCCGCACGCTCGCGTATCTCTCGCCGCTGATCGTCGGCTTCGGCCTCCCGGCGGCGCTGGCGCTCAGCTCGGAGCGGCCGCCGAAGCGGAGGGCGATCGCGTGCGGGGGCGTCCTGACGGCCGTCCTCGGCCTGCTGTTCCTGACCTCCTTCGCCGAGTCGCCCCGGCTCTGGGGGCCCCTGGCCTTCCTCCTGCTTTCGTTCGCCGCGCTGGTGGCGGGCCTCTATCTTCTCTGCGAGTCCGCCCGCGCTCCCCGCGAGCTCTCCCAGATCGTCGCCGGGCTTGCGGTCTGCTTCCTGATGTCGACCCTCTTCTGCTTCGGCCCGGTCATCCGGAGCATGGCCGACGCGGGCGCGGGGGGCGAGGCGATCTCCCGCCGCATCTCGCTGGCGATGGCCGTGAACCCCTTCTTCGTCATGGGCTACGGGATCTTCCGCTCCGACCTCCTCTATCTGCCGGTCTTTTACCGGACGGATCTCGCCGGCTTCCAGCACGAGAACCCGTCCTGGCCTGCGAGCTCCGCGGGCTTTCTGCTGGCCGGGCTCGCGCTGGCGGCGGCGTCGATCGGTCTCCGGCGCGTGATGAAGCGATGAAGCGCTACGCGAAGCAGGTCCTGTTCGCCCCCCTCGGCAAGGAGGGCCAGGAACGCCTCGGCCGCTCGCGCGCGACGATCATCGGCCTGGGCGCGCTCGGCTCGACCCTCGCGAACCACCTCGTCCGGGCGGGCGTCGGCTTCGTCCGGCTCTGCGACCGGGACTTCGTCGAGCTCGACAACCTCCAGCGCCAGGTGCTCTACGACGAAGAGGACGTGAAGGCGAACCTCCCGAAGGCGGCCGCTGCGGCGGCCAAGCTGGCGCGGATCAACTCGGAAGTCGTGCTCGATCCCCGGGTCTGCGACGTCAACCACGCCAACGCGGAGGAGCTCGCGAAGGACGTCGACCTCGTCCTGGACGGCACCGACAACTTCGAGACGCGCTTCCTGCTCAACGACGCCTGCGTCAAGCTGGGGCGGCCCTGGGTCTACGGCGGCTGCGTCGGCAGCTATGGAATGGTGATGGCCGTGCTGCCGGGGGAGGGGCCCTGCTTCGCCTGCCTGGTGGGGGAACTGCCGGCGCCGGGATCCACGCCCACCTGCGACACCGCGGGCGTGCTCAACACGGCGGTGAGCGTCGTGGCCTCGCTCCAGGCGAACGAGGCGCTCAAGATCCTCTCGGGCCGTCGCGAGGCGCTGGCCGGCGGCCTGCAGACGCTCGACCTGTGGCAGAACACGTCGCAGCTCATCCGCGTGCCGCGGTCGCCGACCTGCGCGGTCTGCGTGAAGCGGGTCTTCCGGCATCTCGAGTCGACCGCGTCGGCCGCGACGTCGCTCTGCGGCCGGAACGCGGTGCAGATCACGCCGCCGCCGGGCTCGGCCCTCGACCTG
>JACQFK010000363.1 GCA_016200125.1 Planctomycetota bacterium | reverse complement strand
GGCCGCGCCCAGGGGGTCCGGGTGATCCCCGGCATCGAGGTGTCGTCGCGCTTCGAGGGTCACGACGTCCACGTGCTGGGCTTCGGCATCGACTCCGCGTCGCCCGCGCTCCAGGCGCGGCTCGCGGAGCTGCACGAGGGGCGCCGCGTACGGGTGGGGAGGATCTGCGCGAGGCTCGGGGAACTCGGGGTCGGGCTCGAGGCAGCGGAGGTGCTTCAGGAGGCGGGGGGGAAGTCGGTGGGGCGGCGCCACGTGGCGCGCGCGATGGTGAAGAAGGGGCTGGTCGCCTCGATCGACGAGGCCTTCAACAAGTACCTGGGGCAGGGCTCGCCCGCGAACGTTGCCGCCAACGAGATGACCCCGGCGGACGCCGCCCGGCTCATCCTCGACCACGGCGGGATCGCCTCCTTCGCGCATCCAGGCTTCCTGGACGACGTTTCCACCGTCGAACGCATCCTCGATTCCGCGCCGATCCGGGCCATCGAGGTCTTCCACCGCTACCGCTCTTCGACGAAGCACCTGCGGTTCCTGGAGCTTGCCCGTCGCCGGCAGCTCCGGGTGACCGGCGGATCGGACTTCCACGGCGACGATCATCCGAAAAACGGATCGCTGGGGAGTTTCACCACGCCCCCGGCGTTCTGGAAAGAGTTGGAAAAGAGCCTCCCGCCGCTGTAGACTTCCCACACACCACTATGGCCGACGAAGAATTCGTCGATCCCCTGATCGGGGCCAAACTCGGGCCCTGCCGCGTGGAGGAGAGACTCGCGGCCGGCGGAATGGGCGTAGTCTACCGCGCGCGCCACACCCTGCTGGACCAGGACGTCGCGGTCAAGATCCTCGCCCCCTCCCTCGCGGCCGACCAGGAGTACGTCACCCGCTTCTTCCGCGAGGCGGGCGCCGCGGGGCAGATCGACCACCCCAACGTCATCCGGGTCATCGATGTCGGCAAGTTCGAGGACCGCTACTACCTGGTCATGGAGTACGTGCCCGGGGACACCCTGGACCGGGTGATCGAGGTGGAGCGCCGGCTCCCCCTCGAGAAGGCCACGAAGTTCATGCGCGAGATCGCCTCGGGCCTCGCGGCGGCCCATCGCGCGGGCATCGTCCACCGCGACGTGAAGCCCGGAAACATCATCATCTCGCCGGACGGGAAGCCGCACCTGACGGACTTCGGCCTGGCCCGGCACACCGAGTCGAAGAAGGGGCTCACGATCGAGGGCACCTTCCTGTGGACGCCGGAGTACGCGTCCCCTGAGCAGGTGGAGGGGAAGAAGCTCGACCACCGCACCGATCTTTATTCGCTGGGCGTGACCTACTACCAGCTGCTGTCGGGGACGCTCCCCTTCCTGGGCGAGTCGCCGATGGAGATCGCGATCAAGCGCACGAAGGAGGAGCCGCGGCCGCTGGAGAACGCCTTCCAGGGCGCCGACTCCCGCTCCTGCGCGATCGTCAAGAAGCTGCTCCAGGTCGAGGCCGGCCAGCGCTACCAGACGGCGACCGACCTGATCCGCGACCTCGACGCCATCCTGCAGGGGCCCAGGGGCTCCCCCGCCCGCAGCCCCGAGACCACCAAGAAGGTGGAGAACGTCCTCGCCGTCGCCAAGGCGAAGCGGCGCGTGCGGACGCTGATCCACTGGGACCTGATCAGCACGGCCGTCGCGCTGGCGTTCTTCTCCGGCGGGCTGGCCGCGCGGGGCGGCGCCTTCCTCGAGAAGTGGACCGGGAAGGATTCCGATTTCGCCGCCCGGATCGGGTTCCTCGCCGGGGGCCTGGTGTGCGGCGCGGTCGCGCTCTTCGTCTACCGCAAGGAGTTCGCCTCCCTGGGCCGCAAGGTCGCGATGGGGCTCCTGATCGCGCTCATGATCCTGGGCTCGCTTACCGCCGGGGCCTGGATCGACCGGCACGACGGATCGACCCTGCCGGCGACGATGGCCAACACGCTCCGGGCGCTGGGCTCCGCCGCGTCCACCCCGCTCAACGTGCTGGCCTTCGGCATCGTGGCGATGTTCGCCGCGGTCCAGATCTCCCTGGAGCGCGAGCCCGGCACCCACCGGGTGCTGATCGCGCGGATCCTGATGCTGGCCGCGTTCCCCACCTTCTACGTGTTTGGCATCGGCCGCGCCCGGCTCGACCTGCCGTTCCGCCAGCTCATGGCCATGCCCGAGCTGTCGATCCCCCTGGGCACGGCCACGGCGCTGGCGGTCTTCTTCGGCGCGCTCCTCGTGACCGGCTACAACTTCGAGTTGCGGGCGAAGCTCTTCGGCACGGCGCTCGCGATCGGGGGCGCGATCGGGCTCTACGCGTTCGCCGCGCTGATCTCGCAGACCTCGAGCCCGGACCCCTGGACCGCGCTGCTGCTGCAGCCGGTTTCCGCGCTCTCCGGGCCCTTCCGGGACTCGGGGACCCTGCTGGGAGGGGTGCTCCTGCTCGCGATCCTCGAGCACGGCGTGGTCTTCTCCGGAACGCGCCGCCAGGAGCGTTCCTACCGCAAGAGATTCTGATGTGTCACAGAACAGACAGGTTGTTTTGTGACAGGTCACGAAACAACCAGTTTGTTTTGTGACCGGCGTGAGGGATAGCGGGGTGCCGGGATGAGTCCCGAGATGAAGGATCCCCTGATCGGGATGACCTTGGGCGGCTGCCGGATCCAGGCGCTCCTGGGCCGCGGCGGCATGGGGACGGTCTACCGCGCCCACCACATCGCCCTCGACAAGCCGGTCGCGCTCAAGGTTCTCGCGGGCCACCTGGAGGCGGACGCCGAGTTCGTCGAGCGCTTCCAGCGGGAGGCCCGCGCCGCCGCGAAGGTCGAGCACCCCAACGTCATCCAGGTCATGAACGTCGCCGAGGAGAAGGCGCAGCACTTCATCATCCTGCAGTACATCGACGGGGAGAATCTCGAACAGCTCCAGGAGCGCAACGGGAAGCTCGACCTCCAGACGGCGACGCGGATCGCCCACGCCGCCGCCTCGGGGCTCGAGGCGCTCCACGCCCAGGCGATCGTCCACCGCGACATCAAGCCGGCCAACATCATGCTCGCGCGGGACGGCTCGGTGAAGATCACCGACTTCGGGCTGGCGAGAAATCTGAAGGCCGCGAGCAGCTTCACCACCGTGAGCGGCGCGTTCATGGGGACGCCCGGCTTCATCGCCCCCGAGCAGGTGGACGGACCCGCCGTGGACGCCCGCGCCGACCTCTACTCGCTCGGCGTGGTCTACTACATGATGCTGTCGAACGAGCTGCCCTTCAACGCCCTCACGGCGCTGGAGATGGCTACGCAGCGGGTGACCCTCGATCCCATCCCGCTCGAGGAGCGGGTGCCGGGCGTCGATCCGCGCGAGGCGACGATCGTGGCGCGCCTGCTCAAGAAGAACCCGGCCGACCGCTACTCCGACGCGGGGGAGGTCAAGGCGGCGCTCCAGGAAATCCTGGGCCCGGTCGCCGCCCCGGCGGCCGAAGCGCCGGCGCCTCCGCCTCCGGCCCCGCCCCCGCGCCCCGTCGGTCTGATCCCGCGCCGCCTGCCCCCGGCGGTCAAGCCGGGGCTGCGCCTCGACGCTCCGCCTCCCGCCGAGTCCTCCGAAGGGTCGGTGCTGGAGATCCCGGGCGGCGACGAAACGATGCTCGACTTCGGCGCGCGGAAGCCTCCGCCTCCTCCTCCGGCACCCGCGCCGGCGCCGGAACCCGAGAAGAGCCTGGAGTGGGAGGACGTTCCCGAGGTGGAGATCCACGGCTGCCGCCGGCCTCCGCCGCCCAAGGCGGAACCGCCGCCGAAGACGGACGAGGTTCCCGAGATCTCCGCCGGACCGAAGAAGCGGGTCATGGAGGGGCCGCCGGTCGCTCCGCGCGAGATCGACGCGCCCGTCCCGCTCCCGACGCGGCCCTCCCCGAAGCCCAAGCCGCTGCGCGCCGAGGACTACCCGTCGAATCCCAACCTGAAGAAGGAGACGACGAAGAAGGCCGAGCCGAAACCGGAGCCGAAGCCGCCGCCGCAGTGGAAGCACGTGCCGCCGCCGAAGCGCGACCGGAACATCGTCGGCAACGCCGTCTACTGGCTGCTGGTGCTCGCGGCCTGCGCCGCGCTCTTTTCGGTGGGCGCCCTCGGATCGTCCCTGCGGGGCGACGGCTTCCTGGTCAGCCTCCCCCAGCCCTTCATCCGCGGGGAGGGCCTGATGCTCCGCCTGGGCGTCGCCGGCGCGGGCGTCGCGCTGATGGTCGCCGCCTTCCTGATGAACCGGAAGCAGCTCCGCGTCACGACCCATCCGGGACCAGCGGTGATGATCCCCCTCTTCGCCTCGATCTGCTTCTACGCGGCCGGCCTCCTGGCCTCCGCCGAGGGCGCGGGCTCCGAGCGGGTGCTGAGCGCCGCCCAGCAGGTGCTCCACTCGCTCGCCCATCCGTCGAATCTCTCGCTGCTCGCGCTCTGGAGCCTGATCGCGGGGCTGATGTTCGGGATCTCGGGGAACGAGGAGTTCGACCACGGGGCCGGATCGGTCTTCATCATGCTGTCATTGGGCGCGGCGATGGGATTCGTCTCGGGAGGCGACATTCCCGCCGTCGTAGGCCGCTGCAAGGAGCCGAAGCTGCTGGGCACCCTCGTGGGCAGCCTCCTGGTCTGCTTCCTCGGGCTCTTCCTCGCCTTCGCGCGGCGGGCAGGGGTCTTCCGGCGCTTCGGCGGCATCGTCCTCATCCTGGGATCGATTGCCGCAGGGGCCTGGGGAGCGATGGGGGCTCCGAGAGCTCCGGCCGCCCTGACCGCGCCCTTCAAGGGCTTCCTCCCGGGCCTGCCCGAGCACGGCGTCGCGCTCATCCTGGGGACGATGCTCCTGAGCTGGGGCGCCTGGGTGCTGCACCGGATGACGACGATGACTTTCGGAAAGGCCCGCTGAACTCGCTATAATGCGCCCATGCCCCCGGGCCTCGAAAAGGATCTCCGCCGCCTCGTGAAGGGCGACGTCCTCTGCGACGACCTCTCCCGGACCCTCTATTCCACCGCGGCCTGCATCTTCCAGATGATGCCCCGGGGCGTCGTCGTCCCCCGGGACCGCGAGGACGTGATCGCCGTCGTGAAATACGCCGCGGAGCAGGGGATCCCCGTCACCGCGCGCGGCGCCGGGAGCGGGCTCGCCGGCCAGACGCTCGGCGAAGGCATCATCCTCGACCTTTCGAAGTACATGAACGCGATCCTCGAGCTCAACCAGGTCCAGTCCTGGGTGCGGGTCCAACCCGGCGTAGTGCTCGGCAAGCTCAACCGGTACCTCAAGCAGTTCGGCCTCTGGTTCCCGCCCGACCCGTCGAGCGGCGACGTCGCCACGCTCGGCGGCATGATCGCCAACAACGCCGCCGGCGCCCACACCGTGAAGTACGGGCCCACGCGCGAGTACGTCCTCGGCCTCGAGTGCGTGATGGACGACGGCTCGCTGAACGGCGGCCCGCGCTGGAAGGGGCTCGAGGCGGAGATGAAGGCGCTCCTCGATTCCAACCGCGCGCTCATCGAGCAGTCGCGGCCCAACGTGCTCAAGAACTCCAGCGGTTACCACGTCTTCGATCCGCAGTTCGACATGAACCGGCTCCTGGTCGGCAGCGAGGGGACGCTCGCGATCGTCACCGAGGCGAAACTCAAGGTGGTCCGCCGCCCGGCCGAGAAGGCGCTGATGCGGATCTATTTCGACGACCTGGAGACGATGGGCCGCGCGGTCGTGGCGCTCCGGCCGCTCAACCCCGCGGCCCTCGAGGTCATCTACAAGACGATGATCGACCTCGTGAAGAACTCCGTGATGGAGTGGCGGCAGAAGCTCCCCGCAACGCTCCGGGCCATCCTGCTCTGCGAGTTCGACGGCGAGAAGAAGGAGTGGGTCGGCGCCCTGGTCGAGAAGGCGCGCGGCCTGCTGGGGGAGGCCCTCGACATCACGGTGGCCAGCGGCCACGAGCTCGAAAGCCTCTGGAAGGTCCGGAAGGCGGCGTCGCCGATCCTGGAACGCATGCAGGGGCCCCTGCGCTCCACCCGCATCATCGAGGACGCCTGCGTCCATCCGGACAACCTCGTCGCCTACATCCAGGGGTTGAAGAAGATCTTCACGACGCACGGCGTGGAGGGGATCGTCTTCGGGCACGCGGGGAGCGGTCACGTCCACGTCAACGTGCTGATGGAGCCGCACGGGAAGGACCACAACGCGAAGATCCTGCCCATCTGCAACGACGTCGCGACCCTGGTGGCGGGCCTGAAGGGGACGCTCTCGGGCGAACACGGCGACGGCATCCTCCGGGCCGCCTGGGTCCGGAAGATCTTCGGCGCGCTGGTGCCGGTCTTCGAGCAGGTGAAAAAGGCCTTCGATCCGAAGAACATCCTCAATCCGGGGAAGAAGATCCAGCCGGCGGACTTCGACTTCACGAAGTACCTCCGCGCGTCGCGGCGCCACGACTACGAGTACCGCCCCGATTCGCCCTTCGCCGCGTGGACGAAGGAGATCGAGCGCTGCCACGGCTGCGGCTTCTGCCGCACCTACTGCCCGGTGTACCAGGAGCGTCCCGACGAGGCGGCCACGCCGCGCGGCAAGGCGGCGCTGCTGCAGGGCGCGCTCGAGGGGCGCTTCGAGATCGACTCGAAGTCGATCCGCGAGGTGGCGGACCTCTGCATCAACTGCAAGCTCTGCCTCGTGCAATGCCCCTCGGGGGTCGACATCCCGGGCATGTGCCTCGAGGCGAAGGCCTTCGACGTGTCGAAGCGCGGGCTGTCGAAGCGGGACGAGATGTTCGTCAAGGTGCGCGAGAACTCCGAGCGGGCGGTTCGCTGGGCGCCGCTCTCCAACTGGCTGATGCCGCTGATCGGCGCGTTCAAGGGTATCCGCCGGTCGCCGGAGTTCGTCGCGGACGGGACGCGGACGACGAGGAAGTCGGACAAGAAGGTGATCTATTTCGCCGGCTGCTTCGCGGATTACAACGACCCGAAGGGCGAGAAGCAGGCGACGATCGACGTCCTGGAGCGGAACGGCTACGAGGTGGTCATCCCGGAGTACCAGTGCTGCGGGCTGGCGGCGACCTCGCTCGGCGCCCGGGACGAGGCCGCGGCCTGCGCGAGGCACAACGTGGACCTGCTGTCGGGCTCCGACCTGCCGATCGTGACCAGCGCGCCGTCCTGCGGGCTGCAGATGAAGCTGGAAGTTCCGCAGCTGGTTCCGGGCGAGGCGGCGAAGAAGGTCGCCGCGCGGGTCGTGGACGTCCACGACTTCCTGCTGGGGCTTCACCAGAAAGGCGAACTCGACGTAAACTTCAAGCGGATCGCCTCGACCCTGATCCTCCATCCGACCTGCCACCTGCGGGCGCTGGGGGCGGACAAGGCGGCCCGCAAAGTGCTGCAGCTGATCCCGAGCCTGGAGCTGGTGGAGATCCCGGAGCGCTGCTGCGGGATGGCGGGCTCCTTCGGGATGAAGTCCGAGACCTACGACCTGTCGCAGGCGATCGGCAAACACGTGTTCTCCGACATCAAGAAGGCGAATCCAACGCTTCTCGCGGCGTCGAACGGCACCTGCCGGATGCACATCGGGGAGGGCACTCAGCGCGAGGTGCTCCACACGATGACGCTGCTCCAGCAGGCCTACGGCCTCTCGCCGCTCGAGGGCTTCCACAAGGTCCACGAAGGCGTCGCCCTGCAGTCCTTCAAGGATCACATGGACCGCTCGACCTCCGGCGACGAGTAAAGGGGAAGCCCTCCTTCCTCCGTCCAGTATTCATGCGGATCGCCGCGTCCATCCTCCTTTTGGGGCTCGCCGCCTGCGCCGCCTCGCCTCCCGAGTACCAATGGGATCCGTCCCAGCCGAAAGGGAAGAGGCCGTTCAAGAGCTGGGTGGCGTCGCTCTCGGGCCTGGAAGCAGCCCGGCAGGTCGAGGCCGTCGAAAGGCTCTCCTGGAAGCTCGGATCGGACGATCCGGCCAATCGCGATCCCCATTGGGGGGACCTTCTGGAGGAACTCTTCTTCAAGGACCGGACTGAGCTTCTCTATGCCCTGCTGAGCCGGCGGGAGATCCCGGCGAACCATTTCGAGAGCCTGGGAAACCAGTTTGCCGCCACCCATGACGAGCGGGCGCTGCGGCTGCTGGATGCCTGCCTGGAGTTCAGCCGGAACGCGGCCTACCGGCGCTCGGCGGTCTGGGTGCTGGGAAACTACGCCTGGAATCCCAGCCTGTCCCGGGCGCTGCAGAACCGGCTGGTCCCCCTGGCGCTGGCGGACCCCGATGCCACGACCCGCGCGTTCGCCGTGCGGGCCCTGGGCATCGGCGGCCAGGCGGAGTCCGTTCCCGTCCTCGTCAGCGCGCTGCAGGACCGGGGACTCGTCTGGGTCCCGAACGGGGACGTCGGCAGCAACTCCGTCGGAAAATGGGCCAAGGAGGCCCTGGAGCTGATCGAGAAGTCGACGGGCCGCCCGATCCCCCGCGACCCGGTCGAGGAGTAGGTAACGCGGCCGCCCCCCTTGCCGTCCAACCCGTGGAAGGTTAGAATTCGAATCCAAGTGGACGGCCTCAAAGACATCGAGAAGAAGGTCCATGCCGGCGAGCGGCTGAGCTTCGACGACGGCGTCCGCCTCTTCCGGACCGACGACCTTTTCGCCCTCGGCCGACTCGCGAACCACGTCCGCGAGAAGAAGAACGGCAACGTCGCCTACTACGTCCGGAACATGCACCTCAACTACTCGAACGTCTGCATCTTCGACTGCCACTTCTGCAGCTTCTACCGGAAGGACGGCGCGGAAGGGGCCTGGGAGATGGACCTCGACACCATCTACGCCTACGCCGCCAAGGCCAAGTTCGACAAGCTCAACGAGATCCACATCGTCGGCGGCGTCCATCCCAAGCTGCCCTGGAAGTACTACCTCGAGATGCTGCGCGGCCTCAAGGAGCGCTACCCCGAGCTCCACATCAAGGCCTTCACCGCGACAGAGATCGACCACTTCACGAAGATCTCGAAGAAGAGCGTCGAGCAGGTGCTCGGCGAGCTGCGCGAGGCGGGGCTCGATTCGCTGCCCGGCGGCGGGGCCGAGATCTTCGCCGCTCGGGTCTGGGATCAGATCTGCAGCGGCAAGGCCAAACCCGACCGCTGGATCGAAATCCACCGCGCCTGGCACAAGATGGGCGGACGGTCGACCTGCACGATGCTCTACGGCCACATCGAGACGCCCGAGGAGCGCGTCGACCACATGCTGCGGCTCCGTGCGCTGCAGGACGAGACCGGCGGCTTCACCGCGTTCATCCCGCTCGCCTACCAGATCGAGAACAACCAGCTTCGCGGCCTCCCCAAGGTCACCGCGCAGACCGACCTGAAGGTCCACGCCGTCGGGCGGCTGATGATGGACAACATCGACCACCTCAAGGCCTACTGGATCATGACGGGCCTGAAGATGGCGCAGATCCTGCTGTCGTACGGAGCCGACGACATCGACGGCACGATCCTCGAGGAGCGCATCGTCCACATGGCGGGCGCCGAGTCGCCGCTGGGCGTCTCCGAGGAGGAGATGCGGGCGCTCATCCGCGAGGCGGGGCGCGATCCCGTCCGCCGGGACACCCTGTACCGTCCTCTCGAGCCGGCGCGCGCGTAAGAGGTGCTCATGCTCCTGCGGGGATTCCTCGTCGTCCTTCTTTTCGTCCAGGAGCCGGACCGCGGCGCCGCCGTCCATCAGCTTCAGAAGAAGATCGAGGCCGTGGCGGGCGATGAGGTCCGCCGCGAGATCGACCCCGCCGCGCTGGCCGCGTCGCTCGGCCACGCTCACGACCAGCTCTTCCTCGTCGCGCGGGCCCTTCCGTTCCAGCCCTACAGCGGCGCTCTGCGAGGGGGGACGGGCGCGCTCCTCTCAGGCGGGGCGAACGACGTCGACCGCTGTCTCCTCCTGTCGGACCTGCTGCGCAGCGGTCCCGAAAAGCCGGCGCTCCGCTTCGCCTTCGGTGAGCTCTCGGAGGCCCAGGCGACGGCGCTCGCCTCGCGGGCGCTGAGCCCCGCGGCGCCGCGGCGCTCGGCCCCCCTGAAGGCCGGAGCGGCGAAGGAGGCGGTGGCGGCGGCGGAGACGGCGGCCGTGGCGTCGGCCGGCCCGAGGGTGAAGAAGATGACCGCCCAGCTCGGCGCCGACCGCGCCGGGCTCGAACAGGCGCTGAAGGCGGCCGGCGTCGCGCTGACGGGGACGGAGGAGGACGGAGTTGCGGCGCGGGCCCGCCTGCTACGGCCGCACGTCTGGCTCCAGGCCCGCCGCGGGGACAAGTGGGTCGATCTCGATCCGTCGTTCCCGGACGCGGAGGAGGGATGGGCGCCGGTCGCGGCGGCGCGGACCGCTCGACCAGCTCATCGGCGTGAAGCTCGTGATCGAGCGCCTCAACGGCAAGGAACTCGCGGTCGAGACCGTCTATGCCGGCCGCCGGCCGACACGCGAGCTGGCGGGCCGGGCGATCAACCTCTCGGTGCTTCCGTCGGGATTCGACGTCGAGAAGATGTCGCAGCCGCTCGCGGCGATGGCGCCGCGCTTCCAGAAGTTCCAGGCGGTCGTCGACTGGGGGGCGGGGGCCGAGAACGCGAAGGTGTTCGACGATCAGGGACGCGTGTTCGAGTCCAAGGATGGGAAATTCGGCGCCGACTCCGGCGCCGCCGTGGGAGCCCGGCTGGGAGGCGCGTTCGGGAAGAAGCCCGGCGTGCTGACGGCGCTCCGACTGGAGCTGGAAGCGTCGACCCGGACGGAGACGCGCTTCCTGCTGGACCGGCTCAAGCCCGGGTCGAGGGAGGGCGGCAGTCCCGAGCTGGCCGACGGGGGGAAGGACGACGCCGGATTCCGGCTGGCGCTCTTCCAGTCGTGGACGATCTGGCCGGCGATCGGGACGCTGAGCGACGCGTTCCTCATCGACCGCCTGGCGCGGATGCTGTCGGGCGCGGGAAGTCTTCCCTCGGCGCTCTTCGAGGCGAAGTCCCCCAAGCCGTCGGAGATCGCCGACCGGGTGGATTCCCTGCCCCTGGGGCTCCTCCAGCTCTGGCAGACCTCGCTACACCTCTCTCAGGGCGCCTTCAAGAAAGGGGAGGGCTCCTGCTTCCCGGAGCGGCCGTCGCTCCTGGTCTGGAAGGAGGCCCTCGTGCCGGGCGGAACCACCGGGGTCCACTGGCGCGGCGGGGTGGACATCGTCGCGGCCCCGCTGGGCTGCGTGGCGAAGACGCCCCTGGACGGCGCCAGCGCGCGGTTCCTGTACGGCCTGCTCCTGACCGAAGGCGAGTCCGCGCTGATGGAGAAGGGCGGCGCGCCGGTCTTCAGCGCCCCGGCCGTCTTCCGGAAGGCGCGGGAAGCGAAGGCGGAGATCGTCGTCCTGAAGGCGGGCGCGTCGCCGGATCCGGCCCTCGCGCGCTGGGTTGCCGCGGACCTCAAGGCGGGCCGGGTCGTGGTGATCCCGAAGGAGCCCGTCGAGATCGGCGGGCGGAAGGCCAGGGCCTGGTGGCGCGTGGACCCCGCCACCGGGGCCTGCCTCGGCGTGGGCGACACCGGCGAGGGCCAGGCGGTGAGCGAGGGCGTCCTCGTCCTGGAGAAGATCTCGATCCCCATGGTGAAGCGCTGCATGAAGTTCGTGCTCTGCCTCAACTATGGCATCGCGGGCGGGAAGTCGATTCAGGACGCGGGGCGGGAGTGCATGACGGAGTTCGTCAAGGACCACCTCAAGGAGACCATCGAGAACGCGATCGACCACTTCGTCACCAGTCCGCTGAAGGAGAGGGCGACGGCGTCGACGGAAGGCGCCGTGAAGGACATGGTCGACTCCCCGCTCGCCGAGAACCTCTACGAGAGGGCCAAGGAGGCCTACGGGGTGGCGAGCGAAACGATCGACGGCTTCTCGGGCCAGCTGATGATGCTCCTGGCCTTCGGCCACGAAATCGCCGGCTACGCCGCGGAAAAGGGACGCCGGGGAAAGTAGGGCCCGGGGGGGCTTGACTCGGCACAAATCCCTCGTAGAATGATCGCACTTCACCTCATGGAGGATCTGATGAACCGCATTGTCACCGCTTTGTCGCTGATCATCCTTGCCGGCTGCGGCACCAGCACGTCCGAGACCGTCACCCGGGACAAGATGCCCGACGTGGGCAATTACCCGCCGCCCCCGGCCGGGGCGACCACCCGGCTCCGCGCCGGAATCGTGGAGTTCACGGACAAGACCCACCAGCAGGGCGTGGCCGATGCCGCGGGAGAGCAGCTGGAGACCCTGGCCGTCTCCTCGAAGCGCTTCAACCTCATCGACCGCATGGCGATGAAGACCCTCATCAAGGAGCAGAGCCTCGAGGGCATCGTGGATCCGTCCGAGCTCGCCAAGTCGGGCAAGATCCGCGGCGTCGATTACATGTTCATCGGCGCGGTGACGAATTTCCGCCTGATGACCGAGAAGACCGCGAACCAGGGCGGCATGTTCGACCGCATCGTCCCCGGCGCGGCCCCGCTCAAGATCGACACCTCGAAGACCATCATCACGACCGACATCGGCGTGGACATCAAGCTCGTCAACACCACGACGGGCGAGATCGTCACGAAGCAGTTCGGCGAGGTGAAGAAGCAGCTGTCCGCGAGCGCCTGGGGCGTCCGCGTGCTGGGCATCGGCGGCGACGCGAAGAACAACGTGCAGGTCGACCGCGACTCCCAGGGCAAGCTCATGCGCTACGCTGTGGACGAGGCGCTCCGCAAGATGCTGCCCGACATCGACGACAAGATCAGCCATCCCGCCGCCCAGGTCTGCCCCAAGTGCAAGACCGAGTTCGCGCCCGGGAGCAGCTTCTGCACGAAGTGCGGCACAGGGGCCGAGGCCACCAAGTGCGCCAAGTGCGGCACCGCCCTCGAGCTGAACGCGAAGTTCTGCGGCAAGTGCGGCACGAAGGTCGAGTCGCCGAATAAGTAGTTCCCTAACCTTCGGAGGCGTCATGAGAACAGCCTTCCTTCTGATTCTCTGCCTCGGGGTGCCGGCCCTCACGGGCGCATCGCTTCCGGCCGCCGTCGCGCAGGAGGCCACTTGCCCCGAGTGCAAGGCCAAGCTCAAGGCCGACGCCAAGTTCTGCACGGGCTGCGGAGCGAAGATCACCCCGAAGCTCTGCGCCGAGTGCAAGGCGCCGCTCAAGCTCGACGCCAAGTTCTGCCCCGGCTGCGGGAAGAAGGTCGAGGAGGCGCCCGCCCCCAAGCCCGAGCCGAAACCGGAACCGAAGGCGGAACCGAAGCCGGACCCCAAGCCCGAACCCGGGAAGAAGCCCCCCGAGCCGCAGGAG
>JACQFK010000362.1 GCA_016200125.1 Planctomycetota bacterium | reverse complement strand
GTCGTTGAGAATCACGGGCGGGCCCAGGGTCTGGAGCCACTGGAAGGAGACGGGCTGCCCGTCGGGGTCGCTGCTCGCCGATCCGTTGAGCGTGACCTTCGTCGGCGCCAGCGTCTGGTTCGGCCCGGCATTGGCGACGGGCGCCGTGTTGTTGGTCTGGAAGGGGACGAGGTTGCCGGCCGCGTCGCGGAGCGTGCCGTTGAGGCCGTCGCTCTTGTACTGGAAGCGGGGGACGCCTGCGCTGCCGTCGGTGTTCGTCAGCGTGATCGTCAGGGTGTTGTTGACGATGGAGAGGGAGCCGGAGGTGAGTCCGGCCAGCAGGTTGGTCGTTCCGTTCGCGTCGATCAGGATCCAGTCGTTGATGTCCTCCTGGCCTGCGACGAGGTTCTCCGAGAAGGTGACGACGATGGAGTTCAGCCGGCCGTTCCCGTCGGTATCGGCCGCCGAGAAGCCGACGACGACGGGGGCCGCCGCATCCAGCCTCAGGGGCGAGGCCAGGCTGCTCGTGGCGAGGCCCTGCATGTCCGCCAGATCCGCTCCGCTGGCCAGGGGGTCATAGGTCAGCGCCGGCGTGACGCCCGTGTCGGGCAGCCCGCTTTCGGCCAGGCGGTAGGTGATGGAATTGATGTTCGGCGTGCCGGGGGTGCCGTTCGCGATGATGTACCCGGCGAGCGCCAGGCCGGCCCCGGTCGTCGCCGAGACCCCCGCCGGATTGATCTGCTCGCTGAACGTGATGATCAGCCGGTCGATCGATCCATTGCCGTCCGAATCCAGGGTCGTGCTGCTGACGATCGTCGGGCGGTTGTTGACGGTGACCGTCCGCGGAGCGGTCGTCGCGTTCGCCAGGGAGCTGGCGTTGTCGGTCTCCAGTTCCAGGGCGAGGGGTCCGGTCTCGGCCGCGCCGGGGAGCACCCGGAGACCCGCGATCGTGAAGCTGTCGCCCGCGGCGAAGGGAGCGGTGATGTCCACGACCACGGTCTTGTTGAGGTCCTCATAGGGCAGCAGGGTGCCGGAGACCTTGGACCCGCCCGCCCCGAGCCAGGTGATCGTCGGAGTGGTGACGGAGGTGTCCCAGACCATGCTCAGCCCCGCCGGAATCCGGATGCGCACGTCGCCTCCGACGGGACCCGCCGTGATCCGCGGGGTCACGGCATCGTCGCCGATCGTAATCGTGGGGAAGAGGGTGGAGGGGTCGTTCGTGCCGTAGACCTGGCTCGCGGGGATCGAGATCACGGGCTTGCCGATGGCAATGGATTTGTCGTCGGCATTCGCGGGAGGGCCGACGGCGGTGACCCGGAGCAGGAGGTTGTTGGAGGGGGAGGAGTTCGTGAAATTGGCGAAGCGGAGGCCGGTGACGACGAAGCCCTCGTTGATCGAAAAATTGATCCCGACGTTGAGCACCGCCGTCCGTCCGGCATCCTCGTAGGGGAGCAGGATCGTGCTAACTTTTCCGGCGCCCGAGGGGCCCGAGGGAGGCAGGCCGATTCCGACGGATCCGACCGACCCGTCCCAGACCATGTTGAAGCCCGCGGGGATCGTGATCCGGATGTCGTTGGCGGCCGTGATGGACGCGACGCCGTTGGCGTCGGTGATGAGGATGGGCTGGGCGAGGACCGGGGGACTGTTCGTGGTGAAGGCCTGGTTGGCCGCCGAGGAGATCGTCGCGACGCCGCCGATGGCGATGATCTGGCTGTCCAGGTCCGTCACGGTGGCCGTTCCCGCCCCGCTCATGAAGAGCTGGAGGTTGTCCGGGGTGGCCGCCGCCGCGGTCAGGACGAAATTGAGTCCGGAAACCGTGGCGGTCTCGTTGGTGGCGAAGTCGGCAGTCGCGCTCAGGACGAGCGTCTTGTTCCCGCCCGCGTAGGAGACGACGGTGCTGAGCTTGCCGGTCGTGACGGCGGGACTGAGTCCCTCCCAGGTCATGGGGAAGGCGGCGGGAATGGTGATCCGGATCGACGACACGCGGCCGGCGCTGGTGCCGATGCGCGGGATGAAGAGATCCTCCCGGATCGTGAGCGTGGCCATGCCGACGGTCGCCGGGCCGGGCGGGCTCGTCTGGAAGATCTGCGCCCCCGAGGAGGCGATCGTCGGCGTGCCGATGGCGATGGTCCGGTTGTCGAAGGCTTCCGAGGTGGTGTCGTTGGTCGACTCCAGCTCCAACGGGACGGCCAGCGAGGTTCCCGTGAAGTTCGCGAAGGCCAGGCCGGAGACGGTGAACCCTTCGCTGGTGGCGTTGGGGAAGTTCGACGTGACGTTCAGCACCGCGGTCCGTCCGCCGTTCTCATAGGGGAGCAGCGTCGTGCTGACCCGCGCCGCGCCAGAAGGTCCCACGGCCGGCGGCCCGATCACGACGCTTCCGATGCTCGTGTCCCAAGTGCAGTTGAACGAAGCGGGGATCTTGATGCGGATGTCTCCGCCGGCGGGCCCCACGGTGAACTTGCTGGTGCCCGGCGAATCTTTGATCGTGATCGTGTTGGCCGGGGTCGAAGGGTCGCCTCGGGTGAACACCTGGTTCGGGGCGGCCGAGGAGATCGTCGGCAGGCCCTGCACGGTTTTCGAGTTGGCGTCGAAGCGGTGGACCGTGGCGTTCGTGGAGTCGCCGGTGCGGACGCCCACCTGGAACGACGTGTCGGGGCAGGTGCCGGACACCACGTAGTTCAGTCCGCTGATGGTGACGGATTCGCTGGCCTGGAAATCAGCGCCGACAAAGATGCGTGCGGTCCGTCCGCCGTCCTCGGTCAGCGTGAAGCCCGGCGACGCCGCCACGCGGCCGTTGGTGACCGCGTTCCCGCTGCAGGTCGGCGTGCCGCTCCAGGTCACGTGGGCGAGGCCGGCGATCAGGGGGATGGTCAGGCGGAGATCCGTCGCCGCCCAGATGCCGCCGTTGGTGCCGTCCGCGCTCTCGGTGACCGTGAAGGCCGTCATCGGGACGGTCAGCCCGGGCGACAGCGTCTGGGCCGCGGAGCTGGCGACGGACGGAATGTCGGCGACGCGCACCGAGAATCCGTTGGTGTCGGTGAAGGGGAAGGTGCTCCCGTTGTTGATGCTCATCTGCAGCGACTGGGGCGGCCGCACGAGGGTGAAATTGCGGAGGGACAGGTTGCCCACGGTGAAGTTCTGGGGCGCGACAAAGCTCGTGTTGGGGTTCATGGTGATCTGGCTGACGGTCGGAACGGGGATGGGATCAATCAGGCCGGCGTTGGGGCCGCCCTTCGTGGGAGCACCCACTGTCGTATCCCATTGCAGTCCCGTGAAGGGGAGCTGAATCTTGACCGGGACATTCATCACGATGTTGTTGCCGCTGCAGGAGATGAAGACGTTGTTGGCGGGGGTCGACGCCTGACCCAGGTGGAAGCGCTGGTCGGAGGGCGTGTTGAAGAAGGCGGCGCGGGGTTCCGAAGGGATGAGGCAGCAGAGGAACGCCACAGTTGCCAGAGCTCGAAGCAGACGTCGGGGCATGAAACCTCCTCAGGACACTTCAGGCCGGGTTCCGCATCGGGGCATCCCGGGACGCAAACTCCTTCAAACCGCCGCTCCTCCTAGAAGGGGGGGCCGCGCAGGTAGATGTCCCCCGTGCCGTTGGTGTCGTCGTCCGCCGCGTTCGAGGCGGCCGTATGGAAGACGACGAAGCGGCCGTCGGACGAAAGGTTCGGACGGAGGGAAACACCGTTCAGCTCCCCGCCGAAGGTCGAGACGGAGATGCGGGTGGTCAGGAGGGACACCCGGTCGCGCATGAGGATGTCTTCCACGCCGTTCCCATCCCCGTTGACCAGGCTGGGTGACCGCTAATCCCACACCACTATGTGGCCGTTCGCGCTGATCCGCGGGAAGTTGCAGCTGTTTCCCGCCTGGGCGCCCGAGGAGTGCACCGAGAGGATTTCGGTCGTCCCGGCCACCAGGTCCCGGAGGAAGATGTCCGGCGAGGGGCCGTCGTCCGCGGCCACGATGTTCGACGCGGTCGACCGGTAGACCACGAAGTTCCCGTCGGCGGAAATCATCCCGTTTTCGCTGATGCCGTTGGGATCCGGCTCCTGCGGGTCGCCGACCTTCGAGACCGAGACCCGGATCGTCGAGCCGGTGGCGGTGTCGCGGACGAAGATGTCGGTCTTGAGGTTGCCGTCGAGCCCGCCCTCCAGCGTCGTGGTGGGAAGGTTGTCGGCGTCCGACTGGAAGCAGACCAGCCGGCCGTCCGCGGTGATCGAGGGCCGGACGCTGGCGCCGTTGCCCCGGACGCCCGCCAGGCCGCTGCGCCGGGAGATCAGGATGGTGTCCAGGGTCGCTGCGCCCAGGTCGCGGCGGTAGACGTCCCGGCCGTTGTCGGTGTCGTTGACGATGTCGAAGTTGGTCGAGGTGGTGTCCCAGACGACATAGCGCCCGCTGCTGGAGATGAAGGGGTTGTTCGAATTGCCGTTGCCGATGGCGCCGCCGCCGGAGGCCCTCGACACCAGCGTGGTGACGCCCGTGGTCATGTTCCGGATGTAGATGTGCGAGGGGCCCGTGCCGATCAGGACGTCGGCCGTCAGGTTGGTGGCGGTCGACTCCCAGACGATGAAGTTCCCGTCGGCCGACATCGACGGATTCCGGCTGGGGCCGTTCGCCGAGTCCGTCCCGGCGGAGTTGATGGAGACAATCTCGGTGACCCGGAGCACGTTGTCCCGGCGGAAGACATCGACGAATCCGTTGATGTCGACGGCGACCAGGTTGCTGGCCTTGGAGGAGAAGACGACAAAGCGCCCGTCGTCCGAAACCGCGGATCTCTCGGTTTCGGTCACGGTGTTGAGCTCGGGCTTGAGGGCCTCGGCGTTGCCTTCGACCCCCGTGGTCGCCAGCGATACCCGGACGGTCACCAGCAGATTCGCACTCCGGCTGTTGATCTTCTTGGCGCATCCCGTACCCAGGATGCCGGCGACAAGACAGAAGAGAGCGAAGCCTCTGATTGTCTTCACGAGAATAGTTCCCTCATCCCTATTGGGTTGTTCAGGCCGGGTACAGTCTATCGACTGGGTCCGCCACGCTCCAGTTTTTTTGGACGCCGAAGCCGCCCATTGACTTCAGCCGCGGGGCTCACTAGCATGACGGCCCGATGTTCGTCGGCGACGGCAGGGCCTTCCGTACCCCCTCTGATCACAGACCGGCGAGGCGGTCCCCCCGGCTGTTGCGGAACTTTCTCCTGCTGGCGATGCTCGCTCCTTCCCCCTCGGCCGGGGCCTTCCAGGCCGTCTACTCCGATGACCGCGCCCCCAACGTCTTTCCGCCCGCGTTCGAGTTCGGGGGCTTCGGTGAGGAGCCCGGCAGGCTCAACGGCCCCCGCTCGGTCGCGGCGGGGTCCGACGACCGGATCTTCGTGGCCGACACGTTCAACCACCGGATCCAGGTCTTCACGCTGCAGGGCAAGCCGCTCGCCGCCTGGGGCGCGAGGGGATCCGCTCCCTCCGAATTCCTGTTCCCGAGGGGGGTCGCGGCGGGTCCCAACGGTGAGGTCTTCGTCGCCGACACGGGAAACGACCGGATCCAGGTCTTCGACGCCCGGGGTAAGTTCCTGCGCGGGTGGGGCCGCCGGGGGCCGGATGCGGGCGCCTTCCAGGCCCCGGTCGCCGTATCGGTTTCCGGAGAGACGGTCTGCGTGGCCGAGAGCGAGGCCCACCGGATCCAGATCTTCAGCCGGAGCGGCGAACTCCGGAAGGCCTTCGGCGGATACGGCGACCTCCCCGGGAGCTTCAAGGAGCCTCTCGGTGCGGCGATCGGCGAGGGCGGCGAGATCTACGTCGCCGATACGGGGAACCACCGGATCCAGAAGTTCGACTCGTCGGGAAGCCCGCTGGCCGAGTGGGGGAGATGGGGTCCTCATCCGGGCTTCCTGTCCTCGCCGGCGGGAGTCGCGTATTCCGGCGGGCGGCTGTACGTCGCCGACTCCGCCAATCATCGCATCCAGGTCTTCGACCGGACGGGCGCCTTCCTTTCCCAATGGGGCCGGGCGCCCGCGCGGCCGCACGACGGCGCGGGACGGCTCCATTTTCCCGCGGGAATCGCGGTGAGTCCCTCCGGAGGGTTCACGATCGTGTGCGAGCCGGTGGAGCAGCGGCTCCAGGTGTTCGCCAACGGGAGCGCGCGCTCCCTCCAGCGGGTCAACGATCTCCCCTGGTGGGACGACCTGCATTTGAAGATGCATGCCGGCCCGACCGCCGGCCTGCCCCCCTACTCGGGGCCCAGCCTCTGGGAGGTCAATCCTCCGATCCTGGTTCCGATCCTGGAGCAGGACGTCCATGCGCTGCTCTGCTTCGACGTCGGTCGCCGGCCGGCCTTCTTCTGCGCGCGCTCCAGCGGCTTCGGACGAAGGCTCGGAGAGTTCAATGGTCCCGGCCGCGTCGTGCTGGACCGGGCACGGCTTCGGATGTGGGTGGCGGATCGTTTGAACCGGCGGGTCCAGGTGCTCGAACTGCCGAAGGACGATCGCTCGGTCACCGGGTTCGTCGCCGGACTTCGGACGATCGCCTCCTTCGAGCCTGCCGCCCTTGTGCCGCCCGGCACGGCGGGATTTCAGGCGGCGGGTTCCTCGGTGGACGCCGTCGCGCTCCACCCCCGCGGGGAGGTCTATGTCGTCGACGCCGCGAACGGCCTTCTCGTCGTCTTCGACGCCAAAGGCGGCTTCCTCCGCACGATCCGCGTTCCGGGCCCCGCCGCGGGGCGGTCTCCGAGGCCGGTCGATCTCGCCTTCAGCCCGGACGGACGGGCCCTCTACGTAGTGGACCGGTTCAACTTCCGCGTCGTCGTCCTCGACGAAGAAGGGCTGGAGACGGGAGCCTGGGGCCGCTTCGGCGGGGATTCGGCCGATTCGTTCCGGGCTCCCGCGGGGATAGCGACGGACTCCGATGGCCTGGTGTACGTGACGGACAGCGCGCTCAACCGGGTGAAGAAGTTCGATGCGAAGGGCGGCTTCCGGGGCGAGTGGGGCGGCTTCGGAGCGAAACTCGGCCAGTTCCAGGGGCCGGAATCGGTCCAATTCGTCGCCCCCAATTTCATCTTGGTGGACGATATCGGAAACCACCGGGGTCAGACCTTCACCCGGGACGGAAAGCCCCAGGAAGTCATCCTCAAAGGCGGCAGCAGCGGTCCGGTGAGGCGATGATCCCTCGCTTCCTTTCCGTCCTGCTGCTGCTGGTCGTCGCGGGTTGCGACTCGAAGGACTCGTCGTCGCCGCAGCCTCCGTTCCAGAAGGGACGCCGCGAACTGCAGAGCAACGGGGGCGGCTACACGGTGACGCTGGAAGCCTCGCCCGACCCGATCCCGATGAACCAGCTCTTCGATCTCACGATCCGCGTCGCCTCGAAGGGCGGCGCGCCGGCGCCCGCCGTGGAGGTCGACGCCCGGATGCCCGCCCACGGCCACGGCATGAACCGCGTGCCCAAGGTGACGCGGCAGGCCGACGGATCCTACAAGGCGGAGGGGATGCTGTTCCACATGCCCGGACACTGGGAACTCTACGTCGACCTCTCCCAGGGCGGGAAGACCGAACGGACCCAGGTCGACGTCGATCTGAAATGAAGCCCGCGCTCGTCGTCCTCGCCCTCGCGGCGCTCGCCGTCGTCGGCTACTTCCTCTTCCGCGGGAGCGACGCCGGACCGCGGACGCCGGCGCCCGGCGAGTTCAGCGCCGAGGAGATCGACCGGATCCTCCAGCATTCCCCGCTCGGCGAGCCGCCGCCCGATCCGACGAACGCCCACTTCGAGAACCCCGAAGCCGCGCGCCTGGGCCAGCGTCTCTTCTTCGACCCGGGCTTCTCGAAGGACGGGACGGTTTCCTGCTCGACCTGCCACGTCGCGGGCCGCGGGCTCACGGACGGCCAGGCGCTGCCTCGGAAGTTCCCCGTGGACCGCAACGTCCCGACGCTGTGGAACGTCGCCTACAACCGCTGGTTCTTCTGGGACGGGCGGGCGGATTCCCTGTGGAGCCAGGCCCTCAAGCCGCTCGAGAATCCGCGCGAGCACGCGGCGACCCGCCTCCAGATCGTCCACCGGATCTGCGCGACGCCCGCGATCCGGGCCGACTACGAGCGCCTCTTCGGCCCCGCGCCCGACCTCTCCGACATCCGCCGCTTCCACCACGCGGGAGGGCCCGGCGTGCTTCCTCCCGGGAGCCCGCTTCACGCGGCCTGGACGTCGATGAGCGAAGCCGACCGGGACGCCGTCAACCGCGTCTTCGCCAACGTCGGAAAATCCATCGCGGCCTACGAGCGCAGGCTGGTCAGCCGCCGCTCGCCCTTCGACGTGTTCGCGGAGGGCCTGCGGAGCGGCGACGCGGCGAAGACGGCGGCGCTGTCGCCCGACGCGCGCAAGGGGCTGAAGCTCTTCGTGGGCAAGGCCAACTGCCGCCTCTGCCACAGCGGACCCAACTTCAGCGACGGGGAGTTCCACAACCTCGGCATCCCGCCGCTGCGCGGGGGTCTGACGGCCGACCGCTTCGCGGCGATCGACGAGGTGCGGGCGGATCCCTTCAACACGCGGAGCCCCTACAGCGACGACCGCGCGGCGGGGGAGCGCAAGCTCGACTTCCTTCCGAAGCTGCAGGACACCTGGGGCCAGATCAAGACGCCGGGCCTCCGCAACGTGGCGAAGACCGCGCCCTACATGCACCAGGGCCAGTTCGCCACGCTCGAGGAGGTCCTGGGCTTCTACTCCACGCTGAAGGGCATGGTCCAGGCCGGCCATTCCGAGCGCTTCATCCTCTCGCCGCTCCAGCTCAACCCGGGCGAGATCGCGGCGCTTGTGGCCTTTCTCGAGTCGCTCAGCGACGAGAAGATCGACGAACGCCTGCTCCGGCCTCCGGAGTAGAAAGAAAAAACCCACAAACGACACGGTGTCGTTTGTGGGTTTTCGAGGGTTTGCGGATCGTCAGCGCTTCCAGAACTTGCCGAAGAGCCCCTTCTTCTCGGGCAGCGGCGGACGCTCACCGGGCCGGGACGTCACGATGGGCTTCAGTCCCGCCATCGCGATGCGGTCGTTGAAGGGCAGCGAAGCGGCCTTGACCGAGGGCAGCGCGGGCACGGGCTTCACCGTGGACTCGGGCGCGGGCGTCGTCGGCGCGTCGCTCGCGATCGCGGCCCGCAGCTCCTGGACGGGCGTCGCCGGCAGCGGCGAAACGAACTCGGGCTTCGCCTCCGCCTCCGGGGCGGGGGCGGCGGCGGACTCGGTCTCGAGGTGGGCGGAGGACTCGGCGTAGGGGTCGAAGCCCAGCCGGGTGGCGTTGTCGTCCACTTCGGCGGCGGCTGCGGGGGCCGGCTCCGTTTCGGCGGGGGGCGCCATGGCCGACACTTCGGCGGCCGATGCGATCATCGGGGACGTGGGCTCGTAGACGCGGCCTTCGTCGGCCGGTTGCGGCATCTCCATCTCGACGGGGGCCGGAGGCGCCTCGACGGCGGGAGCCGGGGCGGCTTCCGCGACGGGCGCCATCAGGTCGGCGAGTGGATCGACCGGGGCCTTCGTTTCGGCGACGGCTTCGGCCGGGGCGGCGGGCGCCTCGGCCACGACGGGTTCGGCAGGCGCCTCCACGGGAGCGGCCGCCTCGGCCGCCGGCGCCGCTTCGGCTTCGACGGGAGTCTCGACGGGCGCGGACCAGGTCGGCGTCACCGGCTCGGCCGACTCCGACCAGGCCTTCCCCTTCGCCTCGGCCTCCGCGCGGGCGATGGCGACGAGCTGCGCCTCCACTTCGGGCGACGCCGCGGCGGGCAGGACCTCGATCAGCTCCTTCGCCAGGCTCAGGTAGTCCTTGGAGCCGTTCGATCCCGGCGCGTACTGGTGGACCGACATCCCGTGACTCGGCGCCTCGGCGAGGCGCACGTTCACGCGGATCCGCGACTTCAGGACTTTGCCGGGGAAGTGATTCTCGAGGTCGGCGATCACGTCCTTGGTCAGGGCGCGGCGCGGATTGAACTGGCAGGTGATGACGCCCGAGATCGCGAGCTCGGGGTTGAGCTTGGCCTTGATGCGCTCGACGGTCTCGACCAGGAGCGAGAGGCAGTGCAGGGCGTAGAACTCGCAGGTGAGCGGGATGAAGACATGTTTCACCCACGCGAGGCTGTTCACGTTCAGGAAGCCGAGCTGCGGGGGCGAGTCGACGATCGCGTAGTCGTACTCCGATTCGCCCAGCTCCGCCATCGCCTTCTTGAGAATGAAGTGCGGGTTCTGCTGCCAGGTCAGCTCCGCCTCGCCGCCGGCCAGGTTGATCGTGGACGGGATGATCGAGAGCCCCGGCGAGACGGGCTTGATCACGTCCTTCACCGTCGCGGCGCCCGACAGCAGCGAGTAGATCGACGCGCCGAGCTTCTTGGGCTGGAGCCCGAGCGCCACGGTGGAGTGGGCCTGCGGGTCCAGGTCGATCAGGAGCACGCGCCGTCCGAGCAGCGCCAGGCCGGCGCTCAGGTTGACCGCGGTGGTGCTCTTGCCGACGCCGCCCTTCTGGTTGACCAAAGCGATGGTATGCATGGTTCCCCTCTCTCTCTACCTGCGCCGCGACCTCTCCGGCGCCGACCATAATATAACATACGAATTGTAAATTATGAAGTAATCCGCCGAATTTTCTTCCCTCCCTTCTGCCGGGATACAATCGGCGCTCCGGAGCGTACTGTTATCGGGGCGGCCCCCCCCGAGGGGACCAGGTAGGAGACGGGATCGTGAAGCTTTCCACGCTCGGACGTTCGTTGCTTATTCTCGCGGCCGCCGCCGGCGGCGCGCCCCTTCTCTTCGCCGTGCAGGCGACCAAGACCGACCCGAAGGCCGCGTCCCTCGACTGGAACCAGTTCCGCGGTCCCCTCCGCAACGCCCAGTCCGCCGACACGGGACTCCTCAAGCAGTGGCCCGCGAGCGGACCCGCTGTCGCGTGGAAAACCACGGGCATCGGCGTCGGATTCTCCAGCGTCTGCCACAGCGGCAAGACCGTCTTCACCATGGGCGAGGGCGAAGGGAAGTGCCACCTCGTCGCGATCAACATCGCCGACGGCAAGATCCTCTGGAAGCTCAACGTGGGCGCGCCCTTCACGGAGGCCCAGGGCGGCACCGGTCCCCGTTCCACGCCCGCGACCGACGGCAACGTCGTGGTCGCCGTCGCCCCGGCCGGGGACATCGTCTGCGCCCGCGCGGCCAACGGCCAGATCGCCTGGCAGAAGAACATGAAGAGCCTCGGCGCCAACATGCCGGGATTCGGATTCGTGGAGTCGCCCTTCATCGACGGCAACCTGGTGCTCGTCTCCCCCGGCGGCACCGTCGCGGCGCTCAACAAGCTCAACGGCGCCACCGTGTGGCAGAGCAAGAAGCTCAAAGGCTCCACCGACTACAGCTCTCTCTCCGTCGCCGAGATGGGGAAGGTCAAGCAGTACCTCGTGATGACCGACAAGAGCGTGGCGGGCGTCCTCGCCACGAGCGGCGCGATCCTCTGGGAGGGGGACTTCCCGGGCGACCGCGCGGTGGTGCCCACGCCGGTCTTCGGCAACGGGATCGTCTTCGTCGCGGCGGGATACGGCGTCGGCTGCAAGGCCTTCAAGGTCGCGCTGGCCGGCGGCCAGATGCGGGCCATGGAGGCCTACGCCAGCAACCAGTTCCAGATCCACCACGGCGGCATGGTGCTCGTCGGCGAGCACGTCTACGGCCTCCACGACCAGGGCACCCTCAAGTGCGTCGAGCTCGCGACCGGCAAGCAGACCTGGGCCGACCGCAACGTGGGGAAGGGGTCGATCGCCTACGCGGACGGCCACCTCTACTGCCGCGGGGAGTCGGGCGCGGTCTCGCTCGTCGAGGCGAATCCCGCCGAGTACAAGGTGAAGGGCAACTTCACGCCGGCCGAGAAGGGCGGGGCGAAGTGCTGGGCCCATCCGGCCGTCTCGGGCGGCAAGCTCTTCATCCGCGAGGGCGACACGCTCACCGCCTACAGCGTCAAGGAGTGATCCCTCCGGGGTAGAATCCGTGTAACGCCGGCCCGCGGGCCGCGTTGTTCCACCGGAGGGCCCCCGATGAGCCACTTCGCCGCGTCCCTGCTGCTGGCGCTGCTTGCCTCGCAGGATCCCGAGCCCACGGTCGAGCGCGTCCGCGCCTCCGTCGAGCGCAGCCTTCCCTTCCTCGAGAAGGAGGGGCTCGCGTGGGTCAAGCAGCGCGACTGCCTCTCCTGCCACCAGGTGACCTTCATGCTCTGGAGCCACCAGGAACCGAGCCCGCCCTCGAGTCGCTCCCCGCCGACCTGCACGCGAAGCTCTCTCCGCTGACGAAGAAGAACGGCCTCAAGGAGGCCGCCTTCGTCAAGGAGCTGGAGAAGACGCTCACGCCGGAGGAACTCGCGCCCCACAAGGACGCGCTCCTCAAGAATGCCGCGCGGGAGAAGGGCGACGGAGGCGGGCTCGACACGATGAGCCAGCTGCTCCTGGCCGGCGTCACCGGCGCCGACGACGACCGGACCTCCGCGTTCCTCGCCGCCACTCGCGCACGGTTGCGCGAGCTCCAGCAGCCGGACGGCTCCTGGAAGGCGGGCGGCCAGCTCCCTCGGATGAACCGCAGCGAGGCCGAAGGGACGGAGCTGACGACGATGTGGACCGTCCTGGCGCTCTCGGAAGGCCCCGAGGTGACGCGGGCCCTGACCTTCCTCAAGGACGCCAAGCCGGGAAAGACCAACGAGGGTCTCGCCCTGAGGCTGATGCTGGCGAAGAAGTTCGGCGAAGGCGACGCCTTCGCGGCGCTCGCGAAGGAATTGATCGGCCGGCAGAATCCCGACGGCAGCTGGGCCTGGCTGCAGGGCGGGACCGGCGATGCGTTTGCGACCGGACAGGTTCTGTATGCCCTCGGCGTGACGGGAGCCGCCGATCCCGCGGCCGTCCAGCGGGCGCGCGCCTATCTGCTGGGGACGCAGACCGCCGACGGTTCGTGGACCGTGCCGCCTCCGGCGCTCACGTCGCCGTCGACGGCTCCCGACCGGCTCAAGAGGCTGGAGCCCATCTACCGCTACTGGGGCAGCGCCTGGGCCGCGATCGGCCTGGCCCGCACGCTCCCGGCCAAGTCCTGATCACTGTCCGATGCAGTAGAGGTAATTGGGCGTGCGGTAGTACATCCGCGAGCCCTCGAAGATCGCCGTCGACACCATCTGCTCCTGGGCCTTGCCGTCCTTCGATTCCTCCAGCACGTTCTGCGCCACTTCCTTGTAGACGCGTCCGGGCTGGAGCACGATCGTGAGCCCCTGGTTGTCCATCAGGTAGATGTTCTTGCCCGCCTGGGTCGGACTCGCGGAGGCGCCGGCCCAGCCCCAGTACTCGGTCTTGGCCTTCATCGGCAGCACTTTGCGGTACACCAGCTCGCCGCTTGCCGCGTCGTTGACGAGCAGCCCGCCGCCCTCCGTCAGATTGTAGATCAGGCCGTCGGCGAGCAGCGGCGACGAGACGAATCCGCGGTCGAAGGGGTTCTTCTTCTTGTCGATGACCATCTCGTCGGCGCCCCACTCCATCTTGAAGGTGTACGCGGGGGTGGGCTTTCCGCCCTCGGCGCTCGGGGGGATCTTGAAGGCCTTGAAGCGGTCGCCGCCCTCGCCCTGCGCGATGGGATAGCCCATGAAGGCGAACATCAGGCCGCCATCGACGATCGGGGTCGACACCGCGTCGCCGAAGAGCTGGTCGCCCCAGATCCTCTGGCCGTCGCGGACCCGGACAAAATAGCCGGACTGGAAGCCGGCGACGAGGTCGGCCCCGGCCTGGACGCGGAAGAGCGACCCGTAGGTGTTGAAGGACTTGGCCTGCGCCGTCCACGCGAGCTTGCCGGTCTCCACGTCGTAGCCGCGCATCTCGTTGGCCCAGACGACGAGGCGGTTCATGGCGAGGATCGGGCTGGCGAAGTTGCCGTGCTCGCTGCCGCCGCCCGCGCCCAGCTGGATCCACTTGCGGTTGCCGTCGAGGTCGTAGCAGGCGGAGACGCCGGTCGTGAAGAAGGCGCAGACCTTCTTGCCGTCGGTGACGGGCGTGGGCCCCGCGTAGCCGAAGACCGCCTGGGCCCAGTTGAGCTCGAACAGCTTCTTGTCGGCGGACTTCTGAGCCTCGCTGATCTGCTTCTCGAGGTCCTTCTTCTTCTGGGTGGGCTGCTTGTAGCCGGACGTCACCGCGGTCCCGAGATGGGAATTGAGCGAGCCCGCCATCTCGTCGTTGGCCTTGGCGAGCGCCGCCGAGAGGGGCGCCAGTTTCTCGTCGATCGCGGGGTTGGCCTTGCGCTGCTCGGGGCTGAGCGCGTCGTGGGCGGGGTTCGAGCGGATCCAGAGGATCTGGCCGGAAGCTTTGTCGAGGCAGACCAGGTCCCAGGGCTCGACGGTGACGAAGATCCGGTTGCCCACGATGATGGGGCAGGAGACGCCGCCGTTGGGCAGGGGGGCCGCCCAGAGGATGCCCTGGGCCGCATAGCCGCCGCCGCTCTTCCGGCGCTCCCACTTCGTGGGCGGCGTGGCGCCCGGGTAACGGCCCGAGCCGTCGCCGCGCCAGCCGAGGGGCCGGTCGGGGGAGGGCGTGAATTTCGGGGAACCGAGAGGCGCCGTGGGGGGGCTGGCGGGCGAGGCTTGCGAGACCCTTCCCGCCGCCAGGGGGACCGCCAGGACCAGGAGCCGCGCCAGGCTTTTCATGGAGACCTCCGTCTGCGTTCCCTTTGCGCGACGGTGGAAAATCTCGCGTCGAATTGAATCATAGCCCGGACATCCAGGCCGGCGGATGGCGCCAGAACCACAAGGCGGCGCCGAGGGCGGCCAGTTGGAGGACGACGATCAGCCAGAAGACCCTCTGGAACGGGGCTTTGACCGTCTTGTGGCGGAAGAGCTTCTGGCTGAGGAAGGCGGCGGGGCTTCCGCCCAGGAGCGCCAGGAGATGGAGCCACTTCTCGGGGACGCGGCTCCGCGTTCCGCCCGCGACGGCCTTGTCGTAGCCGTAGAGCAGCATCGTCGCCAGGTTGATGCCGGCGAGGACCGCTCCCGCGACCGCAAGAGGCGTCACCGCCGCGGCGTGCGCCTTCTCCGGAGCAGCGCGATCGCCAGCAGGGACTCTAGTCCGAGGAGCCCGCAGCCGCCCGAATCGGTCGTCCCGAAGACGACGGTCGTGAATTGCTGTGCGGCGAAGTCCGTCGCTCCGTCCGCGTTGCCGCCGAAGGAGACCCAGGCCGAGCCCTGGCCGAGCGAGTCGACGGCCCGCGCCCGCCACTGCTTGCTCCCGGGCGACAGGCCGGAGATCGTCAGGCTGGCCTCGGCGCCCGAGGCGACGAGCGCGCTCTCTCCGGAAGGCACGCCGGTGAAGGCCTGGTTCGTCGCCCTCACCTCGACCTGGAGCCTCATCTGGAGCATCGAGCCGCCCACGGGATCCGACGACACGGTCCCCTTGAAGACGACGTCGGCCTCGTCCGTGAGGCCGCCGGCGGAGATGAAGGTCGTGCCGTCGGTCTTCATCTGCTTGAGCCCGGTCGGCGAGTTCTGGACGAAGCGGCGAAGGAAGACTTCGGTTCCCGGCCCGGTGGCGTCCTCCCAAATGACGACGGGGTTGCCCCCGACATCCAGCCGCATCGCAATCGTCGAGTCCATGGCATTGCCGGCAATTCCCACGCCGGTCGCCGATCCCGCCAGTTCCACCCAAGCCGACCCGTTCCAGCGTCTCAGGTAGACCGAGGCGGGGGACACGCTCAGCCAGGCGACTACGGGACTCCCGGAAGCATCCAGGTCAAGCTTCGAGACGAGGAGGTTCCCGGCGCCCGAGGCGCCGCTGAGACCGCCGACGGAGGCGGATCCACCCAGCTCTCCCCAGGCTCCTCCGTCCCAGCGCCGCAGGAAGACGGTCGAGGTGGCCCCCGTGCTATCGATCCAGCTGACGACCGGATTGCCCGAGGCGTCGAGCGCCAGCGACGGGAGCAGGGAATCATTGCCCGTGGCACTGAGACCCATGCCGCTTCCGGAAGTTCCGTGCGCCATCCAGGCCGTCCCCGTCCAGCGCCGCAGGAAAATCTGAAAGGTCCCCGGCGTGTTGTCGGCCCAGGCCACCACCGGGTTCCCCGAGGCATCGAGGGCCAGCGAGGGCGCGACCGAGGTTCCGGCCGTGGCGCTGATGCCGCCGGCCGTCGCGGAACCCCCCAGTTCCACCCAGGCGCTTCCGTTCCAGCGCTTCAGGTAGATCTCGGAGTTGCCCGGCGTCGTGTCCCTCCAGGCCACCACCGGGTTCCCCGAGGCATCGAGGGCCAGCGAGGGCGAGTCCGAGGATCCGGTCGTGGAGCTGACGCCGCCGGCCGTGGCGGATCCGCCCAGCTGAACCCAGGCGCTTCCGTTCCAGCGCTTCAGGTAGATCTCGGTGGTCCCGGGCGTCGCGTCCGACCAGGCCACCACGGGATTGCCCGACGCATCCAGGGCCAGGGACGGGGAGGCCGAGGAACCCGCGTTGGCGCTGATGCCGCCGCCGCTGGCGGATCCCGCCAGTTCCACCCAGGCCGAACCGTTCCAGCGGCGGAGGTAGATCTCCGTGGCGCCGGGGGTCGTATCGGCCCAGGCGACCGTGGGGTTTCCCAAGGCATCGAGTGCGAGCGACTGCTGGATGGACAGGCCCGCCGTGTTGCTGACGCCTCCCGCCGTGGCGGAGAAGCCCACCTCGATCCAGGGATCGACGGTCAGCGGGAACGCCGCGCCCGCGACGAAGGCCGCGGGGACTTCGAGGACGATCTGCCCGTTCGCGTGCCGCGGATCGAGATCGATGCGGCGGCACGCGGCGTCGATCGCGACGGCGCCGTGGTAGGCCAGCTTCTTCACGCCGGCCGCGTCGCAGAACGCGAGGCCGCCATCCTCGAGCGGCGTCTCCTTCCAACCGCCCTCGCCGCGCGGCGCTTCGATTACGGGTCCGGAGAGGTTCGTCTGGACGGCGACGTGGACGCGGATCGCGCCCTCGCCGATCGGATGGGGGATCACGAAGAGCTGCTCGACGCGCCGGTTCTCGACGGCGTACTCCTCGGACAGGACGCCCCGGTCGATGCGCGACCGGGCGAAGGCAGGATGGTCGAGCGCGCCCTCGCTGCAGGAGACGACGCGGCCGCCCTGTTCCAGGCGGTCGGCGCGGAGCTGGAGGTAGACATCGTCGCCTCTGAACTCAAGTCCCGCCGGGTCGACGCGCGCCTTGAAGCCGACGCCCGAATACGTGGTGGCTTCGGACGTGGCCTCTTCCATCACTCCATATGAGGTCAGCGGAGCGGAGGTCTTCGTCTCCGGCGTCGCGGCCTTGGGGGCGGCCGGCGCGGGGAGATCGGGCCGCTTCGCCGTCGCCATCCAGGCGAGAAGACCCAGCATTCCAAGCCCGGCGAGCAACGTTCTGGACTTCATGGGCGTGACCTCCCTCAAATCCCTCAGGGGTCGAGGGTAGGGATTCAACATTTGATTGTCAAGCCAAGCCGATGGCCTATACTCGCCGCGGCCCGATGAGAATCTGGGACCTGTCGCCCCTGCTGCTTTGCCGGAATCATCTCCTGGGGGAGCACCGGGAGCTTCACGCCATCTGGGCCGTGCTGTCGGAAGGCCGGACGGGCCTCGATTGCGATCCTGGGAGCATACCCGAATAGACTACGCCTTCGACAATACCTTTTCGGTCCCTGTTGCTTTTCGTCACGTCAGGTCGAAGGAGACGCCTGGCCTTGGCTTGACTTCCCGGGCCCCGGGGATACCCTTGATCTGGCTTTGGGGAGGCGCTGATGGCCCTGATTGAATTCGTCCGCAATCACGAAGACCTGTCCACCGACCACGGCTACCAGTTCAAGTTCTACTGCGACAAGTGCGGCGGCGGCTGGCTCTCCGAGTTCCAGACCTCCCTCACCGGCATGGGCGGCAGCCTGCTGAAGGCCGCGGGCGGCCTCTTCGGCGGCGTCTTCAGCCGGGCCGCCGGCAGCGAGTACGAGATCCGCCGCGCGATCGGCGGTCCCGCCCACGACGCCGCGATGAAGAAGGCCGTCGCGGAAGCCAAGGGCCGCTTCCAGAAGTGCAGCAAGTGCGGCAAGTGGGTCTGCCCCGAGACCTGCTGGAACAAGTCGAAGGGGCTTTGCGAGGATTGCGCGCCCGACCTCCACGAGGCCGCGGCCTCCGCCCAGGCCCAGGCCGCCGCCGAGCAGATCAATGCCAAGGCCCGGGCGGCCGACCAGACCGAAGGCCTCGACGCCTCGAAGGGCCTGACGCTGCGCTGCACCCAGTGCGACGCGCAGATCCAGGGCGGCAAGTTCTGTCCCGAATGCGGCGCGCCCGTTTCGACGAAGACGCAGTGCAAGCAATGCGGCGCGGAGGGCAAGGCCGGCGCCAAGTTCTGCCCCGAGTGCGGGGCGAAAATGCTCTGATCAGGGGCTGAGCAAGGTCCCTCCAGGCCACCCCACTCCCGGCTGGAGGCTGCTCGTCCTGGCGCGACGCCGCGACAGGGGCCGGCAATCCGGATGGAAAGCCGAGCCCGCGGCCGCCTGGACGTTTCCCAGGTTGCGCTCGTAACGTCACGTTACGAGACGTCTCCCAATACTGCGAATTCGGTCCCCTTCAGGGCGAAGATCAGCGTCCCGATGATCGCGAGGGCATCATGCTGCCAAAGAGGCGGTTAGATGAAAGGGGGCTGGAGGGGAGGGAGGAGAGTGTGGTCCGTCAATCCCCCGCTGCACTTGCACGCATCGGACGGGAAGTCGCTCAACGCCTCTCCATCCCGCCGTTCTCGACGAGTTCCTTGCGGTCGCGCACGCGGCGCAGAGAGATGTCGTCGGCCCAGAGGGTCCCGTCGGGAGACGCCATCCAGACCGACACGATCACCGAGCTCGTCCCCGCCGGCGCGGTGACGACGCGCTCGAAGTAGGTCCAGTAGGGCTGGTCGACCGGGAGGTCGATTATCGTCTGAATGATCTGATTGTCCTTCGTCCGGAAAAACGAGGCGCGCAAGCTGTCCGGCGTCAGGCCGCCCGTGCGCGTTCCGTCCGACAGGATCCATCCTGAGAGGATGAACTCCTCCCCTTCCGCGGCGGGAATGAAGTCGGTCTGACAGCTGACGTAGACGTTCGCCGCTGCGGGAAGCGGATGGGAGATGCGGACGCTGGCCACTCCTCCGTGCGCGTAGGCGTCGTCTTGGACGGAGAGCGAAATCTGTCCCGCGGAGCCTTCGTTCCAGCCCGCGGGAATCGCGGCGTTCCTGATGCCGCGCGCCGCCCTGCCGTTGAGCGACCGGAACGCGCTGCGAATCCGGTCGCGCAGCTTCCCCTGCGCGGTCGGCCAGGCCTTCTGGAACCAGAAGATCGCGCGGTCCCTCTGGGCGGCACCCAGCGCTCCAGCCTTCGTCGAAAGCGCGAGCCAGGCGTCCCCGACGACGGCCATCGCCGCGGCGTCGCCGGGCTTCGCCATCTCCAGCTCCGCGACGCCTTTCAGACCGGCGTCGGTCCCCTTCGCGAGCATCGGGATTCCCTTCTCGAAGTCCCGCTTGTAAAGGCAGAGGAAGCGGCCGACCTGGAGATTGTCGGTTGCATCGTCGGGTTTCGTTTCCAAGCGGGTCCGCGCCGCCTTCACGGGCCCGAAGGCCTTCAGGATATCGAGCAGCTGCTTCTTCCGGACTCCCGCCTGCACGATCAGCGGAAGATCGGTGGACGCACGGGCCGTTTTCTCCATCAGGTCGGCGATCCTGACCGCCGCGTCGTAGAGATCATCCTCGACCAGGCGCTGCGAGAGCGCGTCGCATCCCTGCGCGATCGTCGCGAAGACCTCGGGCTGCTTCGCCGCGCCCGCCGCCTGCGCGAGCAACTTCTCGGAGACGTCAAGCGCCTTCACGTCGAAGAGCTTCTGGATCGCCTCCGCCGCGGCGAAAAGTCCCTCGAAATCTCCCGCGTCGATGGAGAGTTCCCCCGCGAGACGGAGCAGCGCGTAGGTCTGGATCGGGTCGTCGCCGCCGATCTCCCCCTCTTTGAGGAGCCCTCTGGCGAGGACGGCTCGATCGGCCTTCGCGCGCCGGTCGAAATCCGCCTTGCGGGCCTTCCGGATCTTGTCCTCGGCGTCACGCAGCTTGGCGGGGGGCGGGACCGCGAGCCGCGCCGCGGGTGCGGGCTCCTTGGGCGGCGGCGGCGCGGGTTTCGGCACGACGGCCGCCGGCGCGGGCTCGGATTTCGGTTCCGATTTCGGTTCAGGCTTGGGCTCCTCTTTCGGTGCGGGCTCGAGTTTCGGCTCGACCTTGGGCACTGGCTTCGACTCGGGTTTCGGTTCGGGGATAGCGACCGGCGCGGGCTTCGGGGCTTCGGGCGGCGGCGCTTCTTTCCGCGGCGGCTCCGACGGAGGCGGGACGGACTTCTTCGCGACGGTTTCCTTCGCGGACGGCGGGAGCGGAGGCGGCTCTGAGCCTCCCCCCACCATTATCGTCACGGCGAGGCCGGCGACGGCCAGGAGCGCGAGGCCGACCACGAGGCCCGCGGGAAATCTCGAGCGGGCGACGACTGGCCGCATCGCGGGCTTCCGCGGCGCGCGTCGCGATCTCATCGCGATAACGGACTTCGCGGCCTCCAGCCGCGGGCTCGTCGGCGGGCGGCCGGAGGCGACGTCCTCGAGTTCGGCGATGAGCTGGGTGCAGTCCCGGTAGCGGTCGGCCGGATGCTTGGCCATCATCCGGCAGATGACGTGCGCGAGGCCGTCGGAGATCTCGTCCCGCAGATCGCGCGGGTCGGGCAGCTGCTGGGTCAGGTGCTTGGTGATGATTTCGAACGCGCTCGACCCGTGGAACGGCGTGTCGCCCGTGACCAGGTGGTAGAAGGTCGCGCCGAGGGAGTAGATGTCGACGCGGCCGTCGATGCCCTTCTCGCCGCGGGCCTGTTCGGGGGAGATGTAGTGGGGCGTGCCCATCGTGACGCCGGTCTGGGTGCGGAACGACTGTTCCATATCCTCGATGTTCTTGGTCAGGCCGAAATCCAGGATCTTCGCCTGCTCTCCGGCGGCCAGAAAGATGTTGTCGGGCTTGATGTCGCGGTGGAGGAAGCCGAGTCCATGCGCGTACTGGAGACCGCGAGCGGCCTGGAGGACGATGTCGACCGCGTCCCGGATCGGCAGCAGCTTCTCCCGCTTGAGCCGGCTGCCCAGCGGCTCGCCCTCGCAGTACTCCATCGCGTAGAAGCGGAAGCCCCGGTCCTCGCTGAGCGAGAGGCCGCGGACGATGTTCGGATGATCGAGCTGGATGGCGGCCTCGGCTTCGCGGCGGAAGCGCTTCATGAAGTCAACATCGGCGGCGTTCTTCTTCGGCAGGACCTTGAGCGCGACCTTGCGGCCGTTGCGGGTGTCCTCGCCGAGATAGACGGCACCCATGCCGCCTTCCCCGAGCTTCTTGAGGAGAGTGTAGACGCCGAGCTGCTTGACGGGCCCGTGGGCCTCGATCTTCCGCTCCACGTCGTCACGTTGGGCGGCGGAGATCACCTGCTGCCGGATGAGGGCCTCGGCGAGAGAGATCGAGCCGTCAAGGTCCACCGCCTGGCGCGCCGCGTCGACCTGTTCGGCCCGGGCCATGCCCGTCTGCAAGACGTATTTCGCAAACGCCTCGTCGACCGGACGCGAAGCCATGCGATCACCGCCTCCCCTCGAACGGACCCCAACTATTCTATCGCGCTTGCGAGCGACCGAAAGTCATGGAACTGCAAAATACCGGCGGATCCCGGGTCTTCTTCGCGGGTGTTCGAACGCCGGAGGTTTCCGCGCCGCCGCCCGTGGCGTCGAGTCCGTCCAAGCGGGCTGGTGGGCATGGGGGGGAGGGAAGGGAGTGCCTGCTTCCGGAGGGCTGCCGCGGGAGCGCGCGCCATCGCGCCTGGAAAGAGGCCCGCATCGGCAGGTCGGGCGTCACATCTCGTAACGTCACGTTACGAAACGTAACGCGAGGCGATGTGACGTAATAGGGCGCATCACTCAAGCGGCTGCGCGCGAGCGGGTTGTGAAATCGGCTCGAGTGGCACGCCGCTTGCTCTCTCCGCCTGCGTGAGTGAGTTGCAGGACGGAGGTGATGCGATGGCGGACTTCAACAACGTGATTCTCCTGGGCAGGCTGACCCGGGACCCGGAACTCAAGTACGCGGGCAACGGCTCGCCCGTCTGCTCGTTCAGCGTCGCGACCAACCACCAGTACACCAAGAGCGACGGGCAGAAGGTGAAGGCCGTGACCTTCGTGGACGTCGACGTCTGGCGGCGCCTCGCGGAGATCTGCGCCCAATTCCTCAAGAAGGGCCGCCAGGTCCTGGTCACCGGCATGCTCCGGCAGGACCGCTGGGTCGACACCAAGACCCAGCAGACCCGCTCCAAGCTCAAGGTCGTGGCCCGCGAAGTGAAATTCCTGGGTCCGCGCCCGGACGCGGAGCCGGCGGGACCCGCCGAGCCGGAGGAGGAGACCGAGGCCGAGGCGCCGGCGCAGGAGCAGCCCGAGGAGTGATCGCCGCTTCCCCCTGATCGGCGGCCCGCTTCGGCGGGCCGATGAGATAGACCTGGAGTCGCCGGCATCGGGCTTCCCTGCGGGCGGCTCCAAGGTGAGCGAGCTGCAGGCGAGTCGAACCTGGCTCTGGACGGCAGAGGCAAGGTGGGTGGGGGCTCTCCGGCGCTGTTGCCGGGGAGTCCCCGCCCCCTTGGATCGCCGGAGACCTTGGAGCGGGCTCTGCGAAACAACGGTGGGCGTCCGCCGGTTCCCGGGAGTCGTCCTTGCGTCCCTGATGTGCGACCGGGTCGAACAGACTCCGACGGGCCCGATACACTGCCCGCTCGCTGATCCGGTAGTACAGTCCTCGTCTGCGCGGGCGTAGAAGTCGGGCGGCCGTTTACCGCGGCGGGGAGCGATAAAAGTGCCTGGATCCCCAGTGAGGCTCTCCGTGTCGCTGGACAACGTCAAGGCCGTCGTGCTCGCCGCCGGGAAGGGCGTCCGCATGAAGTCGGACCGCCCCAAGGTCCTGCATGAGATCCTCGGCCGTCCGGTCCTCGACTTCGTCCTCCGCAACCTGCGCCTCTCCGGCGTCAAGGACATCGTCGTCGTGGTGGGCCACCAGGCGGACAAGGTCAAGGCCGCGGCCGGCGACTGCCGCTTCGCCGAGCAGACCGTCCAGAAGGGGACGGGCCACGCGCTGCTGGCGGCGGAACCCCTGCTCAAGGGCTTCACGGGCGACCTCTACGTCGTGGCCGGCGACGCGCCGCTGATCGGGCCCGAGACCCTGCGCCGGATCCTCGAGGACCACCGCGCCCAGAAGCGCGACGCCACCTTCCTCTCGGCCTGCCTGGACGATCCCAGCGGCTACGGCCGCGTGGTCCGCGACAAGTCGACGGGCCGGTTCCAGCGCTTCGCCGAGGAGTCCGACGCCACCCCGGAGGAGAAGAACATCCCCGAGTGCAATTCGGGGACCTACCTCTTCAAGTGTCCGGCGGTCTTCGAGGCCCTCCGCGAAGTGAAACCCAACAACAGCAAGCAGGAGCTCTACCTCACGGACGCCCTCGGGGTCCTGGTCGGGAAGGGGCGGCCGGTCGATGCCGTCCGCTCGCTCGTCCCCACCGAGATCTACGGGATCAACTCGCGCCGCGACCTCGTGGCGGCCACGAACTTCATCCGCTGGAAGATCCTCGAGTACCACATGGACAACGGCGTCTCGGTCGTCGATCCTTCCACGACCTTCATCGAGGAGGACGTCACGATCGGCCAGGACAGCGTCATCCAGCCCTTCAGCGTCATCCGCCGGGGCGTCGTGATCGGGAAGAACTGCGAGGTCGGCCCCTTCACCCAGCTCCGCGCGGGCACCGTGATGGCGGACGGCGCGGAGGTCGGGAACTTCGTCGAGGTGAAGAAGTCGCGCATCGGCGCCCATTCCAAGGCCAAGCACCTGAGCTACCTGGGCGACGCCACGATCGGCGCGCACGTGAACATCGGCGCGGGCACCATCACCGCGAATTACGACGGCAAGGAAAAACATCCGACGGTGATCGGCGACCACTCGCACACGGGCTCCAACACCGTGCTCGTCGCGCCGGTGACGCTCGGGCGGAACGTGACGACCGGCGCGGGCGCCGTGGTCGTGCGGCTGGACGTGCCCGACGGCGCCGTCGTGGTGGGCGTGCCGGCCCGGCCGCTGCCGCCCAAGCCGAAGCCTTCCGGAAAATCCATGGCGAAAGCGGGGAAGAAACGCTGATGAAGAAAGGACTGCTGGTCTTTTCGGGCGGCGCGAACCCGGCGCTGGGGACGAAGGTCTGCAAGTTCCTCGGCCTCGACCCGGGCAAGATCGAGATCAACCGCTTCCCCGACGGCGAGATCGACCTCCGGATCCTCGAGGACGTCCGCGGCGCGGACGTCTACGTGGTCCAGTCGACCTGCCCGCCGGTGAACGAGAACCTGATGGAGCTGCTGATCATCATCGACTGCCTCCGCCGCGCGAGCGCGGAGCGCATCACGGCCGTGATCCCCTACTTCGGCTACGCCCGGCAGGACCGCAAGGCCGAGGGGCGCGTCCCCATCAGCGCGAAGCTCGTGGCGAACATCATCACGGCGGCCGGCGCGACCCGCGCGCTGGCGATCGACCTCCACGCCGCGCAGCTCCAGGGCTTCGTCGACATCCCGATGGACCACCTCTACGCGGCGCCGGTGCTGGTCGAGTACTTCCGCCAGCTCAACCTCAAGGACCTGACGATCGTCTCGCCCGACGTCGGCGGCATCAAGATGGCCCGCGCCTACGCCAAGCGGCTCAACGCCGACCTGGCGATCGTCGACAAGCGCCGCAGCGGCCCCACCGAGACGGAAGTCATGCACGTCATCGGCGACGTGGAAGGCCGCAACGTGATCCTCGTGGACGACATGATCTCGACGGCGACCTCGATCACCGAGGCCGCCAAGCACTGCCGCAAGAAGGGCGCGAAGGACATCTACATCTGCGGCACCCACGCGGTGCTGGCGGGCAAGGCCGTGGAGAAGCTCCAGAAGGCGCCCGTGAAGGAAGTCGTCGTGACGGACACGATCCCGCTCGACGGGAAGGAATTCTCGAACCTGAAGGTGCTGTCGATCGCCAACCTGCTGGGCGAGGCGATCCGGCGCATCCACCATTCGGAATCGGTCAGCACATTGTTCCAATAGGACGGAGACAGCCATGGCCGAACAGTTTTCGATCAAGGCGGAGAAGCGCGAGGGGCTGGGCACCCGCGTGTCCCGCCGCCTGCGCAAGTCGGGCAAGCTCCCGGCGGTGCTGGCCCGCAAGGGCGAGGAGCCGCTCCACCTGCTGCTGGACGCGAAGGAGTTCTCCCAGCTCGTGAAGAAGCACGCCCGCCTCATCAACCTGGACCATCCCGCGGGCAAGGACAAGGTCTTCATCAAGGAGGTCCAGTACGACCGCCTGGACGAGAACGCCATCCACGTGGACTTCACCAAGGTCGCGATGGACCAGCTCCTCACGATCGAGGTCCCTCTGATGCTGAAGGGCAAGCCCGTCGGCGTCACGGAGGAGGGCGGCGTGCTCGACCAGTACGTCAAGGTCCTCAAGATCCAGGTCCTGCCCGACGCGATCCCCGACCACCTCGAGGCGGACGTGGCGAACCTGAAGAAGGACGTGAAGTTCCAGATCAAGGACCTCGTCCTGCCGCCGGGCGTCAAGGTCACGCAGGACCCGGAGCTGCTCGTGGCGATCGTCCAGGAGCACAAGGTCGAGGAGATCGTCCCGGCCGCCGCCGCCGCGGGGGCCGTGGAGCCCGAGCTGATCAAGAAGCCCAAGGAGACCGAGGAGGGCGCCGAGGGCGAAGCGGCGCCTCCCGCCAAGGGAGCCGAGAAGAAGGAAGCGGCCCCCAAGAAGGAAGACAAGAAGTAGCGGCGTGAATGTTCATCGTGCTCGGCATCGGGAATCCCGACGAGAAGTACGCCGGCACGCGGCATAACGTCGGCTGGATGACGGTCGACGCGCTCTCTGAGACAATCGGGAAGAAGTTCAGGAAGTCCGGCTTCGAGTTCTGGGCCGCCGAGGGGCGCCTGGGACGGCACGAGGCGGTCCTCGTGAAGACCTGGACCTACGTGAACGAGACCGGCCGCGCGATCCCGGAGCTCCGGAAGCGCTGGGGCGACGAGCTGATGGTCGTCTGCGACGACGTCAACCTGCCGCTCGGCAGCGTGAGGATCCGGAAGGACGGGTCGAGCGGCGGCCACAACGGGCTGAAGTCGGTCGAGGCGGCGCTGGGCACGAACGCCTACGCGAGGATGCGCCTCGGGGTCGGCGGGGGGAAGCCCGACCCGAACTGGGTGCTCGGGCGCTTCACGAAGGAGGAGAAGCCGGAGCTGGAGAAGATGCTGGCGGCGGCCTGCGGGGCGGTCCGCTGCTGGATGGACGAAGGGATCGAGAAGGCGATGACGAGATTCAACCGGAAGCCCGACGCCCCCGAGGGCGGCGGCCCGGCGAAGGAAAAGTAGGAGGAACGGATCGGTGAAAACGTACGAGGCCTTGCTCCTGGTGGAGCCGACGATCGCGGCCAAGGAGTGGACGCGCGTGCCCGAGGAAGTCGACCGCATCGTGAAGCGCCACGGCGCCGCCGTGCTCTCCGTGGTGAAGTTCGGGGAGCGCAAGCTGGCCTTCCCGGTGAGGAAGAGCAACCGCGGTTCCTACGTGGTCGCCTACTTCAGCTCGCCCGAGAAGGCGCTCGGCAAGATCAAGGCCGACTTCCAGCTCTCGGAAATCGTGATGAGGAGCCTGATCCTCGCCCACGCCGGGGAGCTGCGGACGGCTACGCCGAGGGACTTCGAGACGGCCGGGCCGCTGCCGCCGAAGACGGACCGCCCGGGCTTCGTGCCGCCGGGCGCGGGCTTCGGAGGCGGGTTCGGGGGCGGACCGGGCGGGCCTCCGGGAGGCGGGCGTCCCTGGGAAGACCGCGGGCCCCGAGGCTAGGGAGAGGTGAGCCATGGCGACTTTCAATAAAGTCATCCTGCTCGGCAACCTGACGCGCGACCCCGAGCTGCGCTACACGCCGCAGGGGTCGGCCGTCTGCGAGTTCGCGCTGGCGCTGAACTACCAGTACACGAACAAGCAGACCGGCCAGAAAGTCGAGGAGGTCTCCTTCATCGACATCGTCGCGTGGGGGAAGACCGGCGAGATCTGCGCCGAGTACCTGAAGAAGGGCCGGCAGGTGATGGTCGAGGGCCGCCTCAAGCAGGACCGCTGGGAGGCCCAGGACGGCAAGAAGATGAGCAAGGTCCGCGTGACGGCCGAGAACGTGCAGTTCGTCGGCAGCCGTCCCGCGGGCGAGGGCGGGGCGGCGGGCGGCGCCAAGGGCGGCGCCGCGCCGGCCGCGGGCGGGCCGGAGGAAGGTCCTCCGCCCGGACAGGATGAGGACCTTCCGTTCTAAGGCCGGATCGAGGATTGACAGGAGATAGAGATGCCCAGGATCGAACGGGACCGCGGACGGGGCGACGATCGGGACGATCGCCGCAAGAAGTACACCAAGTTCCGCAAGGACAACCGCTGCCGCTTCTGCCGCGACAAGACCAAGGTCGTGGATTACAAGGAGCTGCAGGTGCTCTTCAAGCTCTGCACGGGCCAGGGCAAGCTGTACTCGCGGAAGCGCTCGGGCAACTGCGCCTTCCACCAGCGCAGCGCCCAGCTCGCCGTGAAGCGGGCCCGCTACATGGCCATGCTCCCGTACGTGGGCATGGGCAACCTGTAGGACGGGCGTCAGGCTCCATAGGAAGGTGAGGATGCTATGAAAGTGCTGCTCTGGCAGGACGTGGACAAGCTCGGCAAGCGCGGCGAGACCGTCGACGTGAAGGACGGCTTCGCCCGCAACTATCTCTTCCCCCGCAAGCTCGCGAGCATTCCGACCCCCTCGATGCACAAGGAGTTCGAGCTCGCCAAGCGCCGCGCGGTGAAGCAGGAGGCCGCCTTCATCACCGACGCGAAGGCCGTGGCCGAGAAGCTCGCCGGCGTCACCTCGGTCTCCATCGAGGTGAACACCAACGAGGAGGGGCAGCTCTACGGCGCCGTCTCCCCGAGCATGGTCGCCGACGCGCTCAAGGACCAGGGGCTGAAGGTCGAGGCGAAGGCCATCGAGATCGCCGAGCCGATCAAGAAGGTCGGCACCTACGAGGTGCTGGTCAACCTCCACCGCGAGGTGAAGCCGACCCTCAAGGTCTGGGTGCTCTCGACCAAGGCGGTCAAGCCCGACGACAAGAAGTCCGGCGACGCGCCGAAGAGCTAGCGGGCCCGCGGCGCTCCGCCATTCGCTGTTCGCTATTCGCGATTCGTCGGTGTAGACTTCCGGGGGAGGGGAAACCATGTCGTCCACCGCGCGCAATCCCGTGTCGCCGGCCGAGGTGCTGGGCGGCAACCTGCTTCCGCACAGCCGCGAAAGCGAGATGGCGCTCCTGGGCGCCATGCTCTTCGACAACGCCGTCATCGGCGACGTCATCGAGATCGTCAACGCGCGCGAGATGTTCGCGTTCCCCTCCCACCAGGTGATCTTCGAGTCGATCCTCCGCCTCCACCTCGAGCGCAAGCCGATCGACCTCGTCATCCTGCGCGACGACCTCGCGAAGGACCGCCGCCTCGACGCCGTCGGCGGCGCGGACTACCTGATGGCGCTCGTCGCGGACGTCCCCAACGCGGCCAACGCCCACGACTACGCCCGCACGATCCAGGAGAAGTTCGTCCTCCGCAACATCATCGAGACCTGCCAGAAGATCGTCCACCAGGCCACGCAGGTGACCGAGGACGTGGACCAGGTCCGCGACGAGGCCGAGAAGGCCCTCTTCCAGGCGCTCGCCAAGGGCGAGAAGGCGAGCATCCGGACGATGACCGACATCCTTCACGACACCTTCCAGCAGATCCAGGACATCCACGACCGCAAGAGCCGGCTGCTCGGGCTCTCCACGGGCTTCTACGAGGTGGACGACCTGCTCTCGGGGCTCCAGCCCGGCCAGCTCTACGTCGTGGCGGGCCGCCCCTCGATGGGCAAGACGAGCTTCGCGCTGAACATCCTCGAGAACGTCGCGCTGCGCGAGCAGAAGCCGGTGCTCCTCTTCTCGCTCGAAATGGCCGCCCAGCAGATCGCGCAGGGCATGCTCTGCTCCCACGCGCGCGTCGACTCCAGCCTCCTGCGCTCGGGCCGCGTGTCGGAGGAGGAGTTCCAGAAGCTCGTCATGGCCGCCGGCGCCTTCCACGAGGCGAAGATCTTCATCGACGACTCGGCCGACCTCTCGGCCCTCGAGCTGCGCACCCGCGCGCGCCGGATGAAGGCGCGCGAGAACATCGAGCTCGTCGTCGTGGACTACCTCCAGAAGATGCACGCGAAGCAGGGGAACAAGGCCCCCGAGTCGCGCCAGCTCGAAATCTCGATGATCTCCTCGAACCTGAAGTCGCTCGCCAAGGAGCTCAACGTGCCGGTGATCGCGCTCGCCCAGCTCAACCGCGCGTCGGAGGGCCGGGAGGACCGCAAGCCCATGCTCTCCGACCTCCGCGAGTCGGGCGCTATCGAGCAGGACGCCGACGCCGTCATGGCCCTCTACCGCGAGGAATATTACAAGCCCGACTCCGAGAGGAAGGGGACGGCCGACGTCCTGCTCCTCAAGAACCGCACCGGCCCGGTCGGCAACGTCGAGATGGCCTTCATCAAGCAGTACACCCGCTTCGAGAACCTCGCCGCGTCGCGGCCGCAGTAGATTTCCCGAATTGTCACAAAACAAACTGGTTGTTTTGTGACGGGGGAATCGTAAGGTGGAGCGATCCATGAGAATCCTCCTTCCGGCACTCCTCGCCCTGACCGCGGCCTGCTCCTCGACGGGGGGCCCCCGGCCCT
>JACQFK010000015.1 GCA_016200125.1 Planctomycetota bacterium | reverse complement strand
CTCCCAGGCGATCGGCTCGGTGAAGGACCTGATGACCTACGCCAACCAGGACCTCTTCACCGAGCTCCGGCGCTCGGCCTTCATCACGGGGATCTTCGCGGTGATCGACCGCGACACGCGGCAGATGATCTACGTCCGGGCCGGCCACCCGAAGCCGCTGCTCCGCCGCGCCCGCGGGGGCTGCGAGGAGCTCGAGGGGAACGGCCTCCCCTTCGGCGTGGACCGCGGCCCGCGCTTCGCGGCGGGGCTCGAGGAGCGCGCGGTCGACCTCGAGCCCGGCGACCTCCTGCTGCTCTACACGGACGGCGTCGTCGAGGCCGGCCCGGCCGCGGCCCAGTTCGGGGTCGAGCGGGTGAAGGAGGCGCTCATGTCGGCGCCCGCCGACGGCAGCGCTCGGGCGGTGCTCGACCACGTCAACGACGCGCTGGACCGCTTCGTGGGCGAGGAGGCCATGGGCGACGACGTCACCCTGATCTGCCTGAGGATCAAGTAGTTCCCCTTGCCGAGAACTCTTTCACGAAGGGGTGAAAGTTTTCCTGCCCGTCATCCGATGCTACTACCGGGGATCGTCTATCCTCAGCATCAAGGAGGGCGCGTGGCGGGAGCCGATCCGAAGGACTACCTCGATTCGCTGGACGACCTGCCGTCGCTGCCGGCGGCGGCGATCCAGGCGCTGTCGGTGGCGGACGATCCGTCGTCGACGGCGAGCGATCTCCTGCGCGTCATCATGTCCGACCCGCCTCTGGCGGCGAAGGTGCTCCGCGTCGCCAACTCGGTCCACTTCCACCGCGGCCACGACGTCTCCGACCTCCAGACGGCGATCGTCCGGCTGGGCTTCTCGAACGTGCGCAACCTCCTGATGGGGGTCGCGGTGATGCGCTCCTTCAACCCCTTCTTCGCGGGATCGCCCTACACGCGGGAGGAGTTCTGGGTCCACTCGATCGCGGTGGGCGTCACGGCGAGCCGGCTCTCCGGGAGAAGCGAGCAGCTCTGCGCGTCGTCGTCGTTCGTGATGGGGCTGCTGCACGACATCGGCAAGCTGGTGCTCGGCCGCTCGGCGCGCGACCGCTTCGCCCAGTCGATCCAGCTCTCGCTGGGCGGGAAGATCCCGCTCTTCGAGGCGGAGCGGCTGAGGCTCGGCTGCGACCACGCGGCGGTGTCGGGCGAGCTGCTGGCGGCCTGGAAGTTCCCGCGCGAACTGGTCGAGCCGGTGCGCTGGCACCACGAGCCCCGGAACTGCGAGGCCGCCCACCGCCCCCACGCGATCATCCTCCAGACCGCCGACTGGATCTGCAACGTCCACCATCTCGGCAAGGCGGGGAACGCCCATCCCGTCGCGCCCGCCGCCGAGTCGCTCATCAAACTCGGCGTGACCGGCGAGTCGATCGCGTCGATCGTCCAGGCCGTCGAGAACGAGCCGCTGCTCAACCTCCTCCTCCCGGTCTGACCAGCCCCCTCCGGCGCGGCGTCGAATGTCCATGGTTCCGCGCCGGGCGGTCTTCGCGTTCCTGAAGGGCGGGCTGGCCACCTTCGCCCTGCTCGGGCTCTGCCTCCTCGTGGTGCCGCTGACCGGCAAGGAGCCCTGCCGCGCCTGCCGGGGCTCGGGCTTCCGCGTCGAGGAGGAGTTCGTCGACCGCTGCTCCGTCTGCGACGGGACCGGATCGCCGGATTCCCTCGAGAGCGCCTTCCGCCGGAACGAGAAAGAGATCGGCGACTCGATCGACGCGGCCGCGGTTCTCTTCTGGATGGGCCTGGGGCTGCTCGTCTCGGCGGGGCTCATCGCGGGGCTGCGGGCGGGGGAATGTCCCCTCTGCCGCGGCAGCGGCCGGCTCGTCTACGAAGTCCGCCCGCGAAAGAGGAAGAGCTACCGGGCGGACCTTCCCTGCGACGTCTGCGAGGGGAAGGGCGGCGTCACCGCGATCGACCGCTGGCTCGCGGGCGTCTAGTTGCGGCGGGAGGCGGAGCGCGCCAGCAGCTTCGCGGCGGCCTCGGCGGGGACCGGGCGGCTGAAGTGGTAGCCCTGCACCTCGTCGCAGTCGCGCGCGTGGAGCCACTCGAGGTGCTGCTCCGTCTCCACGCCCTCGGCGATGACCTTGAGCTTGAGGCTGTGGGCCATCGCGATCACCGCCGTCACGATCGCCGCGTCGTCGCTCCTCGAGGTCACCTCCTTCACGAAGGAGCGGTCCACTTTGAGCGAGGTGATGGGGAAGGAGCGCAGGTAGGAGAGCGAGGAGTAGCCGGTGCCGAAGTCGTCGATCGCGAGGTGGACGCCCGTCTCCTTGAGCGCGCGGAGCGTGCCGAGCGCGGCGTCGGCGTCCTTCATCACCGCGCTTTCGGTGATCTCGAGCTCGAGGTGGCCGGGCGGCAGGCCCGTCTCCTTGAGCACGCGGCTGACGAGCGCCACGGGGTTCTGGTGCTGGAACTGGCGGGGCGAGAAGTTCACCGAGACGCGGATGGGCGGCAGCCCCGCCCGCTGCCAGGCGCGGCTCTGGGCGCAGGCGGCGCGGAGGACGCGCTCGCCGAGCGGCAGGATCAGGCCGCTCTCCTCGGCCAGCGGGATGAAGTCCGAGGGCTGGACGAGCCCGAGCGTCGGATGGTTCCAGCGCACGAGCGCCTCCATGCTCACGATCTGGCCTCCCTTCACGTCGAGCTGGGGCATGTAGTGCACGACGAACTCGTCGCGGGCCAGCGCGATGCGGAGGCTGTTCTGGAGCTCGAGGCGCGTCAGGAACTGGTGGTTCACGGCGGGCAGGAAGAACTGGTAGCAGTCGGAGCCCTGCTCTCGGGCCCTCCGCAGCGCGATGTCGGCGCCGTGGATCATCGACTCGGCGTCGGCGCCGTCGAAGGGGTACATGCTGATGCCGATCGTGGGGCTGATGAAGAACTCGTGGGCGTTGAGCACGAAGGGCTGGGCGAAGGCCGCCAGGATCAGCTCGGCGGCGCGGGAGACGTCCTTCATCTGCGGCAGGTCGCCGAGGACGATCGCGAACTCCTCGCCGCTGAGGCGCGCCACGAGGTCGCGGTCCCGGAGCAGGCCGTCGAGGCTGCCGCGGAGCCGGGCGGCGATCTGCTGCAGCAGCGGGTCGCCGATCGCGGGCCCGAGCGTGTTGTGGACGAGCTTGAAGCCCTCGAGGTTGATCAGCATCACGGACGCCATCTGGGAGTTCTGGCGGGCCGTCTGGAGGAGGTCGCCCAGGCGGTCGTAGAACGCGGCCCGGTTGGGCAGTTGCGTGAGGCGGTCCACGTTCTGGGCGCCGGGGTCGTCGCGGCGGCGCTGCTTCAGGACGGCGAGCATCTTGTGGCGCTCGATGGCGTAGAGGAGGGCCTGCTCGAGGAGCGCGCCGTCGAGGTGCCCCTTGACCAGGTAGTCCTGCGCCGTGCCCTTTACGACGGCGTGATGGGCGATCGGGGCGGAGGGGAGGTCGGCCAGGAGCACAAGCGGCGCGGAGACGGCGAGCGCGCGGAAGGGCTCCAGGTCCTCGGGGGCCTCGAGCGCGGCGCCGACGAGGATGAGGTCGAAGGTCTGGCTCATGCAGCGGCGCTGGGCCTCGGGGACGCCGTCGACGCGGGCGATGTCGAAGGCGGCGCGGACGGAGGCGGCGAGGGAGGCGAGGACGGGGGCCGCGGAGGTCTCGCACTTCTCGATGAACAGAACGCGGACGGCCTCCGCCTG